>DASTJG010000086.1:0-5723 GCA_035716785.1 Anaerolineales bacterium | reverse complement strand
GGCTACGAAGACAAGGTGCGCCTGCTCAGTTATCGCCGCAAGAGTTATCTGACGTTGTATCGTCTGGGCGATCGCATGGATTACCACCACGGATACATGGTGCCTTCCACCGGCTACCTGAAGTGGTTCGATCTGGTATACACGGAGAGCGGTTTTACATTGCGCTATCCGCGCCGCCATAAGCCGAATGAACTTTTACCGATGCCTGAGTATCCCAAGCTGCTAGGGACGTTTCTTCAGTATGGCGACTGGCTTGGAAAACTGGGGATCGAAAACGTCGGTGCGCTCAACAACGCGATCCAGAGTGGGCGCAGCGATCAGGTGGTACTGGTCTCGGAGGCGTTCCATGAGAACAACCTGGCGCGCATGGCCAGCCACATCGTAGAGCAACTGGATCGTTCGCGGATTATTTTGATCGCCGGGCCTTCGTCGGCCGGCAAAACGACGACCTCACGGCGGCTTACCGTGCAGTTACTTGCCCTGGGCGTTTCGCCGTTCCCTCTTGAACTTGACAATTATTTTCTGGATCGCGACAAAACGCCGCTCGGCGAAGACGGCAAGCCCGATTTTGAAGCCATCGAGGCCCTGGATCTGCCTCTGCTTGCCGATCATTTGCAGAGTCTGATCGCAGGCGCGGAAGTTCAGTTACCGCGTTACAACTTCAAGACCGGGTTGAGGGAAGACGGTGAATTGATCCGTCTCGCAAATGGACAGCCGATTATTTTGGAAGGGATCCACGGAATGGACCCGCGTCTCCTCCCCCCGAGCCTGAGCGGCGAAGCGTTCCGGATCTACGTCTCGGCGCTGACGCAGCTGAACCTGGACCGCCACAACCGCGTCTCCACCACCGATACGCGCCTCATCCGCCGCATCGTACGTGACGCGCGCGAGCGCGGCTACACTGCCGCCCAGACCATCGAGCGCTGGGAATCGGTGCGGCGCGGCGAGAAGCGCCATATCTTCCCATTTCAGGAAAACGCGGATGTGATGTTCAACTCTGCGCTGGCCTATGAACTCGCTGCGCTCAAGCCCTTTGCCGAACCGCTCTTGCGGCAGGTGCCGCATGGCACGCCGGAATACATCGAAGCCAAGCGCCTGCTGGCATTTTTGGAATGGTTTTTGCCGCTGGATATCAGCCTGATCCCCGGCACTTCCATTGTGCGCGAGTTTTTGGGAGGCTCGATTCTGAAGAACTTTACGATCTGGAAGGAAAAGGGACCGTTGGTTTAAGGAGCAGTGGGTACTTTGAAGATGAACCCGACCACATAGCCTGCCAGCGCGCTGATCGTGCCGATCACGGCCATTTGCATCCCGCTGCGGAAGGGTCTGCCAACAGTCACGCGGGCTTTGTAGGCACCGACGACGAACAACGTCAGGGCGGCGATGACGATCGAGAGCCCGATGCTCAGTCCCACGCTCCAGAAAAAGAACGGGCAGAGAGGGATAAGAGAACCAGCCAGCGCAGAGAGTCCCACGATGAACGCCGAGCGAAGCGCGCTTGTCTTTTCCGGCGGTGTCATCTGCAGCTCTTCGGACATCATCACGTTGACCCAGACATCAGGATTTGACGTGATGACCTCGATGATCTTTTCCAGTGTTTCACCTTCGAAGCCTTTGTTGCGATAGATATCGCGGATCTCCTCGATTTCCACATCGGGGGCGAGATGAATGTGGCGGTACTCGCGATCCCTTTCACTGCGATAAAGGTCATTGTTTGCCAGGGTGGATGTGTACGCGACCGCGCCCATCGAGATGGACTCAGCGAAGGTGGCTGCCAGACCCGCGGCGATGACGATGCGCGCATCCTGCGTGGCGGCTGCCACTCCCAGGATCACGCCGAGGACGTTTACCAGTCCATCCTGCCCGCCCAGGATCACATCCGAGAGCCGGGACTCGTGGCGATGCGGATCGCGATGGTCATGCAGACGCACCTGCTCGATCAATTTCCCTTTTGTCAGCGGAGTATTCGTATCTGATACAAGGTTTGTTTCTTTCATGGCTAAACCTTTATCTATCCAGAGACATATCCTCCATGGAAAGCTCATCTTCCACGGGTTCGATGTGTGTGAAGACAGTGACGACACCGCCCAGGGCTTCACGGATATCAGATTCAAAATCTTCGGCAACATGATGAGCATCATGGACGGTCCATTCGCCGGGGACAAGCATATGCACAGAAATGAACCGGCGCGCTGCAGCCTGGCGTGTGCGCAGTGCATGGAAGCTAACACCCTTTTTCTGATATTTTTCCATGACACTTTGTATCAAGCTTAGTTCAGATTCAGGCAATGCCGCATCCATTAGACCGGAAACGGAACGATTCACCAGTCGAATGCCCGTCCAGATGATGTTGAGCGCCACAGCGATCGCGATCAGTGGATCGAGGCTGCCCCAGCCGGTCAGTCCCGTAAGAGCAACGCCGCCGATCACACCTACCGAGGTCCAGACGTCGGTCATGAGGTGCTGAGCATCCGCTTCCAGGGTGATGGAGCGGCGTGCCTTGCCCTCGCGTAACAGAATGCGCGCAACGATGAAGTTGACAATGGACGCTGCGATCGAAACGACCAGGCCAACTCCCAACTGCTCCAGTTCACGCGGCTGAAGCAGGCGGTTGACTGCCGCGCCGATAATCCCCGCGGCAGCACCAAGGATCAGGAGACCCTCTGTGATGCTGGCGAAGTATTCAGCTTTGCTGTGACCGTACACGTGACTCTCATCCGCCGGGCGGGCGGCAATAGTCAGCATTATGAGTGCCATGATCCCGCCTGCCAGGTTCACGAGCGATTCCATTGCATCTGATAACAGACCAACAGAACCTGTTAGAAGATAAGCGCCTGTTTTGAGAGCAATCGTTACGAGCGCGGCAGCAATGGAAAGCCAGGCGAAATTTGTCAGGGCGGCGCGATTTTTCAGCGCGTCGTGATGTTCTGCTTGTTTGTGTGGCATGCGAACATGATACTTGTATGCAGGCAAGTTGGGAATGGGCCAAAATGACGGTTTGATTGCGTATTGGAATAAAAAAACGCCGGGAAGCAACCTCCCGGCGTTTGGAACCTCAAGTCATTTTACTTTTTCGATGATTTCCCGGATTTCCTTCGCGTGGGTCTCCTCATGCTCGGTGAATATTTCAACCAAAGTTTCAATGCTCCCGTGGGCGCCCCAGGGCAGGACAAAGCTGGCGTGCAACTGCTCTTCCGTCATTTTTTGGATCAGATCCAATAATACGGCGCGTGAGGCTTCACACTCCCGTTGTGACACTTCATAGGGAATGGTTTCCCGGGAGGAGACTGTCTCTGCGTTATACGCGTCCAGCCCGCGCGCAGCCGGGGTGGCGGGAATCTCGCCGGACAGCATGGACCGAATGGATGCGATGATCGCATCGTCCCAGCCGGTGATGTGGTCGAGCACTTCTTTCATGCGCCAGGGCGCGTAAATGGTCGGGTTGTCCCGGGCAAGTTTGACGATCTCTCGTATTTCTGCACGGGCAGTTGTCAGTCGTTGGATGAAGGTGTCGCGATCGCTCATGGTTGTCTCCACGGGAAATTATGCACGATCTCATTCCATCCGGCAATGATTTTTCCTTTCAATTTTTGAAGGAGATGCAAATGGTTATAAAAAATTCAGAGCAGATAAAAGATCTGCCCTGAACGGATTGTTACTTTTCTGAGAGACGCAGGCGTGCCGTTTCCCTGCGCCGGATGGCTTCCACATGTTCCATGGCTGCCGCCAATCCGAATTTTGGCATGTTGCCATATACCGATTCAAATTGCCCCGGATTGACGGTGTACGTCTCATGCCAGATCCCCACGCTTCCATCCGCGCCGACGGCCTGGTTGAATTTCTTCCAGGCTGCAAGGTGAGGGTCAGAGGGCTGCCGGGCAAACCGTTCCAGGTCTTCGAAGGAACGCCAATATTGGATGAGGACGGGTCCGCTGAAGTTCCAGTAGTATTCTGCATGCAGGAATCCTTTTTCAGGGTTTGTGAAAAGAGTTTGCATCATCGGTCCCATTGCGCCTGCCACGGGAAGCCATTTATCGAATCGCCACCATTTGTTGATCCGCATCCCGATCAGAAAGACGACGAAGGGCTGCTCGGTTTTTGCTGTATATCTACCGTTAAAGATTTTAGCCATAGTATTTGCCTTTTCTAAATCTAGAGATCAAGTTTCGGGAACAGAAGGCCCGATTTGTTTTTGTAATTTGTAAATTCTTCGTATCTGGAAAGAGACTTATCCTTGGAGAGCATGTTTCGCAGGAAGAAACCAAAGACCCATCCACCCAGGATCACATAAGGAAGCCAGTGCATGGACATCATGGCATACGCAGCGTAGATCAGGATTTCACCCAGGTAATTCGGATTGCGCGTCCGGCGGAAAAGCCCTTCCGTGATCAATCCTTTGCGCAGTTGCAGCGTGTAATGTTTCTGCGCGTCGCTGACGTAATGCAGAAAGATGCCCAGGGTGTACAAACACAGGATCAGCCCAAACATGTAGGGAGGGAGTACGATGTGTCGACTGATGAGCAGATAAGGCGCGGCGTAATATCCGGATAAGGGCAGAAAGATGAAGAGGATTCCGATCCAGAGCGGCTGCTTTTCCTCGAACCGTTTGTCGCCAAAGAGCCTGTCTTTGATCAGCCAGAGAACCGTGTAGGTTCCGTGTATGGCCAGGTAGACAAATGCCTCCACCGACCAGTTGTCGAAGTACCACATCAGCCCCAGGACGATCGGCGCCACTAAAATTTTATGCAGGTTGATAAAAGCGGAGGTTTTCATGATGCTAACCCCATATGATTTTTATACCAGTTCACTGTTTCCCGGATTGCCTCGCGGATTGGTGTTGCTTTCATTCCAAACGTTTTCTCGAACTTGCTTGAGTCAACAATAAAAGGTTTATCGAACTCGTACATCATCTCTACAGTCTCCTTTGCCTCAGGGATGAAAAGACCTCCAATTGACATCATGAGTTTGCCCATACTGCTTATTTTCGGCTCAACGCCTGCTTCCTCGGCGAACATACGTATCAGCTCAGCTTGCGTGAGCTTTGGCATATCATTTGGCACATGCCATATGTGACCATCCGCCTCAGCGCGCTCACCCAGAATGACGAGTGCCCTGCCGAAATCTTTTACATAGGTATGGGAATGAGGTAAATCCGTGCGACCGATCAGTTGAGCCGGTTTTCCACGTAATAAGGGATAAAACGCGCGCGCTCCCATCGTGGAGTCTGTGCCCCAGGGACCAAAGAAGTTTCCTCCACGTGCCGATGTAACTCGCAGGCGTCCCTCTCTATGTGCATGAAATGCCGCTTTGGAAATCTCTCCACGAACTCGTCCTTTGCGCGTATGAGCATTGTGTGGAGTATCCTCGGTCATCGGCTTGCCATATATATCACCATACATATACAGATTTTCAATAATAACCAGCTTTGCATCATTGCCGGTCAAACCATCAAGAATGGATTTTTGCAAAATCGGGAATTTCTCGGGCCATTCGTTGTAATTGGGCTGGGAAGCTTGATAGACAACCTTTGCATCCCGCGTCACTTCTTTGACCTTCGCCTGATCATAAAGATCTGAGGCGACTAACTCCACCTCCGCAGGGACTTCGTCCATCTTCCCCGAGCGATTCACCATACGGACGGATTCTCCGCGTCCAATAAGTTCATCTGCGACGGCGCGTCCGATTACGCCAGTGCCTAACACGACATGGTTGATTGACATTAT
>DASTJG010000085.1:0-3198 GCA_035716785.1 Anaerolineales bacterium | reverse complement strand
TTCCATGGATTTGCCAATTTTGAACAGCGCCAGGCCACGCCCGCTGTATTCGGTCAAGGCACCTGCGACAATTTCTGTCTCGGCTTCAGGCGCATCGAAGGGCGGCAATTCCAGTTTTCCCATCAAGCCGATCAATGCAATCACGAAGCCCACGGGTTGGCTGATGGCAAACCAGTGACTGCCCGCATAATCATTGATGGTGCTGATCTGCCAGCTGCCGGCAGCCAGAGCGGGTCCGAGCAATGCCAGCATGAAAGGAGCTTCATACGCAAAGAGTTGCGTCAGAGCCCGGGTCGCCCCGACTAATGCAAAACGACCGCCTGTGTTCCAACCGGCCAGACCGATACACATGGTCAGCAAGCTCAGGAGATAGATCGTTACGATCAGATCGCCGGAGAAACTATAGGCAGGTTCGATGCCCAGCAAAGGGACATATAAGGCAGCTGTCAACGCGCCAGAGATGGCAACGAGTGGCAGTCCAACGAACAGGACCGGGTTTTTAATTCCGGGCGTGATCTGCTCCTTGGCAAAGAGCTTGACCACATCCGCCATGGGCTGGAACCAGCGCGGCCCCACACGATTTTGGAAGCGAGCGACCAGTTTACGATCCGTCCACTCGTAGAGCATCCCTGCCAGCAGAAGTGTCAGACCGGCGGGAAAGATCAGTAAAGCGAATAAAGGTGTCAGCGTGTTCATCGTTTGTAATACTCGATTCCATACTCGCGCAATTGTTTCCAGGACCAGGTTTTACGGGCACCATTGCCTACGGTTGTGACCAGCCGGTCGTTGCAGGAGAAACAGGGATCCATTCCGGCGATCAACATCGGCACATCCGCCAGCTGGCGTCCGACCGCCTTTTCGAGCACCGAGACCCAGTTACACAGACTGGGCGTGCGGACATGAACGCGCGCCGGACGTTCGCCTCCGTTGCTTTTGATGTAGTAGAACAATTCACCACGCGGCGCCTCGACCCGTGAAATGGTCTCGCCCGCCGGAACTTTGCGCGGCATCTTGGTCGTGAGCGGACCTTCCGGCAGGTTATCAACGATTGTCCGAAGGGCAAAGCACGAAACAAGTAATTCTTTCAAGCGGACGACACAACGCGCTTCCAGGTCGCCGTTGGTCTCGGTCACACCGCTGATGGGGAAGCGGGTATAGGCTCCGTAAGGCGCCTCCACGCGCACATCCCGCAGCAGACCGGAGGCGCGGGCGGTCGGTCCGAGCAGACCAAACTCTTCAGCTTCCTCATACGAGATCGTGCCGATCCCGCGCGTACGGTTGAGGAACATCGTATCCGTTGTCACCACTTCAAGATAGTGACGGATGCGGGTCTCGAGATAGTTGAGCCCTTCCTTGACGGCTTTGGCTTGTTCGGGCCCAACGTCACATTTCACGCCGCCGAGCACGTTGGCAGAATAGTTAACGCGGTTTCCGGTAATTTGTTCGAGCAGGTTCATGACCGTTTCGCGATCGCGCCAGGAATACATGAATAAAGTATCGAAACCGGCCTCGTGCGCCGCAACGCCCAGCCAGAGCAGGTGACTGTGGATGCGCTCCAGGCCCGCGACGAATTCACGGATCGCCTGCGCGCGGGGTGGAGCTTCCACCTGGGCAAGTTTTTCCACACCCAGGCTGTACGCCAGTGCATGCGTGTGCGAGCAGATCCCGCAAACGCGTTCGAAGAGGTACAGGTTCTGGGTCCAGTTGCGGCTCTCGGCGGCTTTCTCGATCCCACGATGGGCATATCCCAGGCGCATGCTTGCCCCGGTGACGATTTCACCATCCACGGTGAACTCGAAGTGACCCGGTTCTTTTAACGCCGGATGCTGGGGACCGATGGGAACAACGAAGGTGTTGTCGCCAACCACGCCTGCCTCAGGCAACTCATCGGCGTGCCGACCTTCGACCGGCTTAGCCTGTTCGATTTTGAAATCCTGCCGCAGCGGGTAGACGTCCTCGGGCCAATCGTCGGGAATGAATAAACGTTCACTGGTCTTTGCCCCCACGATCTTGAAACCGAGCATTTCGTGCAGCTCGCGCTCGAAGAACATCGCGGGAGGAATGATGTCTTCGATGGTTGGCAGAGGCGCATCATTAGCACGCGGCAGGCGGACGCGCAGAGTGGTGATGGCAGGCCCATTGCAGAAGTGGTAGAGCGCTTCCATTTGATCGGACTCGGCTCCCAAGTCCAGACCGGTGATCGATGAGAGATAACCCCAATGCGCCTCATGCAGTGTCCTCACCGCGGAGCGCAGATCGTCCGCTGTGATGACAGCATCCAGACGATCGGATTCGGGATGGGTTGCCTCTTTGTTCCAGGCGGCGAGCAACTCTTCCGCTTTTTGTAGATTCTGTTCGATGTTCATTCAACAACCCTTTCAATGATCTTCTCTTGCCGAGCAGGGCGGGGGTTGCCATCTTTTAAATGGGTCAGCAATTGGATGATGCCGTCCACGATGGCTTCGGGACGCGGCGGGCAGCCCGGAATAAAAACATCCACCGGGACGACCTCGTCCACCGAACCGCCGACGTTATAACAGCCCTGGAAAACACCGCCCGAGACACTGCACGAGCCCACCGAAACGACGAATTTTGGCTCAGGCATTTGCTCATAGGTTCGCAACAGCCTCTCACGCGCCTGGCGTGTGACGGGTCCCGTCACGATGAGGATATCGGCATGACGCGGGCTGCCTTCGAGTTTGATGCCGAAGCGTTCCACATCGTAACGCGGCGTGAGCGTGGCAAGGATCTCGATGTCACAACCGTTACAGGAGCCGCTGTTGAAATGTACAGCCCAGATGGAATTTAGCCGTGCCCAGGCGCGTACCTTTTTAGCAACCTTCACCCATAATTGATCATTATTGATATTCATAGTTTCACCATTTTGATAAGCGGCTCATTCGGTGGGATTGCCACAGAGTCCACAGAGATTTTGAGAGTTTTTACTAAGAGAACTCCGTGCTCTCTGTGGCGAAGTCCATTCCTTTCGCCACTCTCCATTTTTATCCAAGGATCAAAGCGATCAACGCCAGGATCAAACCCAGTAAATACACGCCTGCAACGGAAGAAAGGTTGCTGCTGCCAACCATCAACACACCCAGGTGCAGGACCGCAAAGAACAATGCCACCACAAAGAATTGACGATAGCCCGGCGCGGCCGGCAGAGGATCATGTTCCTCGCCGCTCGCGTACGTGTCT
>DASTJG010000084.1:0-14550 GCA_035716785.1 Anaerolineales bacterium | reverse complement strand
CCCCGGTTCCGATCTGGCGCTTTTGCGTCTTTCCGAGAAAGTGCTAACACCCGCCGAAACATCTGATGATGTGAAAGTTGGTCAATTGGTGCTCGCGCTCGGACGCCCCAACAGCGAAGGCATGCAGGCGTCGTGGGGGATTGTCACTTCGATCAATGGGCCCACACGTACCTTTCGCGGCGGTTTGCTCGATGAATACATTCGAACCGAAACGACTCCCTATCCCGGATTCTCCGGCGGACCGCTTGTCAATACCGAAGGCGAAGTGCTGGGTCTCAACACATCCGGACTCACGCACGGCTCCTCCCTGACGATCCCCGTCAAGGTTGCGTGGCGGATTGCAGAAGCACTCGCTAAACACGGAACCGTTAAACGCGGTTATCTGGGTGTTCGCACACAGCCTGTCGAAATCCCGGAAACCGCGCGCAAGGTTCTCAAACGCGAACAAAATCATGGCTTGCTGGTGTTATGGCTGGAAGAAGGCGGTCCCGCCGAAAAAGGTGGACTGCTTGTCGGCGATATCCTGGTGGCAGTCGACGGCCAAACTGTTAGCGATCCGGATGGCCTCTTTTCCGCCCTCGGCAGCGATACGGTAGGCAAAGGCATCGCCGTGGAAATCCTGCGCGGCGGCCGTCCGGAAACCATCCAGGTGACGGTGGGGGAGAGGAAGTGATCCGCGTCCTTCTGGATGTTCCGTCGCCGGCACTGCGCGCAGGGTTGCGTGCTCTGCTTTCGTCGGATCAGACGATCAAAGTGATCAATGACTCTTTAGATGACGATACAGAAGCCGACGTGGTGATCGCGTCGGCTTCTCACGCGTCTTTCTCCGACAACGAAACGGGGTCTCCCTCATTGGCTGCGACCCTGCTCCTCAGCGACGATCCACTCAACATCCGCGGAATTAGGCGCTCCTCTCATGCCTGGGGAGTCCTGCCTACAGATGCCTCCGGCGAAGAATTGATCGCGGCGGTCCACGCACTGTCACAGGGATTGATCGTGGGCACGTACACCCTGTTGTTTGAATCAGAAGCGGAAAGTGAACCGCTATCACACGGCCCACTTACAGACCGTGAGTCTGAGGTTTTAGGATTGCTGGCAAAGGGATTGGCAAACAAACAGATCGCGGTGGCGCTGGGCATCAGCGAGCATACCGTAAAATTTCACGTCTCGTCCATTTACACAAAGCTGAGTGTAACGAACCGCACTGAGGCCGTGCGCGAAGGCCTGCGCGGTGGCTGGATCGCGCTATAGATGTATGACTCAGTCATCGACTGGAAAAAGGATAGCCAAAGCTTTGACACAGTCGCAGAGCTCTATGACACGTATCGACCCAGCTATCCTGTACCCCTGGTAGAACAAATTCTTTCAACCACTGACATTCCCGGAGATGGCCGTATTCTGGAAATTGGGAGTGGCACTGGCAAAGCCACCATCCTCTTTGCTCAACGTGGTTATTCCATCCTATGTATTGAGCCTGGTGAGCACTTGGCCCGAATTGCCAGAAAAAACCTCGCGGCTTTTCCGAAAGTCAATTTCCAGCTGACAACGTTTGAGAATTGGGAAAGCGATGGAAATCTTTTCGATTTGGTTATTTCAGCTCAAGCTTTCCATTGGGTGACGCAGGAAGTTCGATACCAGAAAACAGCCCATCTATTAAAGCCCAGAGGGTATTTGGTTATCTTCTATAATCATTACCGGCCCCTGGGAGCTTCCATTCGTCAAAAATTGGACCATGTGTACCAACGATATGCTCCTGAATTAGGGCCAGACCAGCCAAACTCTCACAGAAGCATCCAGTACTGGATCAATGAGTTGAGTGAAAATGATTGCTTTGATCTGGTGGAGGTCAAACGATTTCTCTGGCAGGAGATTTATAGCACGCCACAATACCTGGGATTACTAAACACATATTCGGATCATCTCCGTTTGCCTGAAGAAAGACGGCAGAAACTATTTGGGGGGATCAAAGAAATACTTGAACAAGAGGGAAACAGAATAGAAAAACCTTATGAAGCGGTTGCTTATATAGCTCGGAAACACAGTTCGGCTTGACCGTTTCGTGACTGGCAAGCCATTCGTCAGACAATGTTTCCAATGTTTGTCAACTTTATGACAAACGTCATAATAAATAGTGATTTTGATAATTTGTGTCTAATTTCACAATATGGTACAAATACCCCAACTCCTACAAATAAGGTCTTTTCCATTCAAAAACAAGAATGGCACAGACAGTGTGAACTGATCGCCAAAGGCTTGACAGTAGATTCCAGAAAATTCATCACCATGCATGAGGAGGTACACATTGTTTCACGCGCTTGTCAGCATTAAACAGGTGCCGGATACGACCAACATTCGCATTGACCCTGAGACTGGTAATCTCATCCGGCAGGGCGTTCCTACCATTCTTAATCCTTATGATGCCCACGCGGTAGCCGCCGCGGTTGAATGGAAACGCAAGTTAGGAGGGAAAGTCACCGTTATTTCAATGGGACCTCCTGCCACAGTATCTGCTTTACGCGAATGCATCGAAATGGGAGCCGATCGCGGCATCCTGCTTTCAGCGCGCCAATTTTCAGGTGCCGATACATTGGCTACATCATATGTACTGTCTGCAGCCACTGAAGCCATCCATGCACAGGATCCCATCGATCTGGTTTTCTTCGGCAAGCAAGCCATTGATGGTGACACTGCACAGGTTGGTCCCGGAGTAGCAGTGCGCATGAATATGCCGATCGTGACGTATGCAGTCAAAATCCGTGAGGTGAATACAGGTGAGCATTACGCCATCATCGAGCGAAAGACCGAGACTCACAATGAGGTCATCAAGGTGGGACTGCCTGCCGCGCTGACTTGTGAAAAAGACATCGCTGAAATCCCCTTTGCCTCTTTACCGGATCTTATCAATTCATTACGTTACGAGCCGGAAGTCTGGACAGCGGAAAGCCCGATCGTCTTCGACCTGGCGCAGATCGGATTGAAAGGTTCACCGACGGCGGTCTTCAAAACGGGTACACCCGAAAAGCACGCCGGAGGTGAAGTGATCCATACCGAGGAAGTTGGTATGGAGGCCGCCATCAAAATGGTGCTCGACAAGCTGGCAGTGACGGCAGATGGAAAAGCTATCCTGGGAGTAATGCGATGATCAGGCGATTCTGGGTATACATCGAACAAGAAGAAGGCAAAGTCCACCCGGTGGCGTGGGAGCTCTTTGGAGTAGCGCGCCGCCTGGCGGCCGAGATCAAGGATGAACTTGATAAAACAGGCGATCAAGCCTCCGTCGAAGGAATCTTAGTCGGTCACAACGTTGGCGCGCTGGCACAGGAAGCTTTCGCATATGGCGCCGACCGCGTCTATGTCGTGGACGCGCCGGTCTTCAAACATTATCTCAACGTCACCTACAGGACCGCACTGGTCTCACTGGTGCAAAAACATCAACCGGAAGTTTTCCTGGTTGGCGCCACAACACTGGGGCGTGATCTGGCAGGTTCGGTGGCAACCACCTTGAAAACCGGGCTGACCGCCGACTGCACCCATCTGCAAATGGGCGTAGGACGAGACAGTCCTCGCAAGCTGCTGCTCATGACGCGTCCGGCGTTTGGCGGCAACGTGATCGCGACGATCATCTGCAAGAATCATACGCCTCAGATGGCGACCGTCCGTCCGCGTGTGTTCCCTGCCTCCTTGCCCGAACTGGGCCGGAGTGGGGAGGTGGTTCCGGAGACCATTGCCATCGACCCGGCGTCGATCAATGCTGAAATCATCGAGTTCATTACAAATGAAACCGCCAAAGTAAAGATCGAATATGCCGATGTCATTGTGTCTGGTGGGCGTGGACTGGGCAGCCCGGCGGGTTTTGCTTTGCTACAGGAGCTGGCTGATGAATTGGGCGGCGTGGTTGGTTCCAGCCGCGCGTGTGTCGATGCCGGTTGGATTTCGTATGACCACCAGGTTGGCCAAACAGGTAAGACAGTCCGTCCCAAGCTATACATCGCCGCTGGCATTTCCGGCGCCATCCAACACAAAGTCGGCATGCAGGACTCCGATTTTATTCTGGCGATCAACCGAGATCCGCATGCTCCCATTTTCGAAATTGCCACAGTTGGGATCGTGGGCGATCTCTTCGAAGTAATTCCTAATATGATCCAACAAATCCGAGCGCTTAAAGAGGCCAAGCATGAACAGTACGCAACCGCAAAATAAAATCGAATTCGATGTCATTGTCGTAGGCGCGGGATTGGCAGGCTCGACTGCGGCCGCAGTTGCGGCTCAGCGCGGCTTGAAGGTGGCACTCGTCGAGCGCGGTCAGGCTCCAGGCTCAAAGAACCTGTTTGGCGGCGCGCTGTATACCCACTCCCTGGAAGAGATCTATCCCAACCTGTGGGATCGTAAACCGCCCCTGGAGCGTCCGGTCACCGAGACGGGGTTCTGGTTCCTGTCCAAAGATGGTATGGTCAACATGACGGTCCGTGGTGGAGCGCTCGGCCGCCAGCCAGCAGATGCCTATGTGGCGTTGCGCGCCAAATTCGATCTCTGGTGGGCCGAGCAGGCTGCCAAAGCCGGTGCCTTTATCATTCCCAAAACAACGGTGCTCGATTTCATCCGCGATGTGACCGGCAGAGTGATCGGCGTCGAAACCGATCGCCCACAAGGTCAGATCTATGCCCCGGTGGTGATCATCTGTGAAGGCGTCAACAATCTGCTCACCCTGAAGCTGGGATTGAGCAAGAGCGAACGAAAGCCTAAGGCTGTCGCCCTGGCTGTCAAGCAACTGATCTCCCTGCCGGCAGATACCATCAATGCCCGCTTTGGTCTGCCCGACAAGTCCCATGGACTCGCTGTCACAGTGGCGGGGGACGTCTCGCTGGGGCTTAACGGTCTGGGGTTTGTTTATACAGCCCAGGATGCTGTCTCGATCGGTCTGGGTGTTACCCTGGAAGAGTTCGCGAAGGAAAAAATCCGCCCCTATGCGCTCCTGCAGCGTTACCTAAACCATCCTTCGATTGCACCACTGATCGCGGGCGGCAGGCCGATGGAATATGGTGCTCATCTCATTCCTGAGGGTGGCTGGTACGACATGCCCCAGCTTTATACCGATGGCGTGATGGTTGCCGGCGATGCAGCCACAATGGTCAATGCGTTTCATTGGGAAGGTACCAACATGGCCATTATTGCCGGTAAAGAAGCTGCCGAAACTGCCATCGAAGCTCACCAACGCCGTGACTTCTCGGCGAAGTCCCTCTCTGTGTATAAAGAGAAACTCGACAAACGGTTCGTTCTCAAGGATTTGCGTCAGTACCGGAATCTTTCCAAATTCCTGGAAAGGCATCCCAACTTTATGGGCGCCTATCCCAGCTTCCTCAACGACGCCATGGGGATGTTCTTTTCCGGGTACGGCAAACCCAAGAAGGAATTGTACAAAGACATGGTCCGCTCGCTGACCCAGCGCAGGCCGCTGGTCAAAGCGATCGGCGACATGATCTCTTTTGGTAGAGCGGTTACTGGCATTTAATAAAAGTGGAGATGTAAAATCATGAGTACAAAAAATAATGAAGTTGCCCAGACCCAGGATCAAGAGAAACTTCCCGACGTTTACATCGATAACTTGCTGATGACCATCAAGTATTTTACCGATGAGGAGGTGACCCACTTGCAGCTCATCGATGCTGAGGCGTGCGTTTCCTGCGATCAGCCCTGTCTTTATTTCTGCCCGGTCGGCGCGTATCAGAGGCAGGCAGATGGACATGTGGTTATTGCGGCTCAAAGCTGCGTCGAGTGCGGAAGCTGTCGTTTGATGTGCCCACATAAAAATGTGAACTGGAAATATCCTCGTGGTGGATTTGGCGTATCGTACAAGTTTGGATAGACACTTGAAATCTTGAAAACGTTGATTTTAGAAACAGATGGAAATCGGATCCGATCTCCATCTGTTTTGTTGTCCCCAAGCAAAACTCTAAAACATCATTGTTTGACTCTCCGCACGCCGTCCATCGAGCAGGAGAAACGGGGCAGCGCGCGCGACGATAATCCCCAACTTGCGTAAAGCGGCAAGATCGCGTAATTTGCTTATCCGTCGTGCTCGGAGAATTGCATCGGCTCCTTTGAGCCCAATTCCTGGGATGCGTAGTAAATCGCGTCGATCTGCCTTATTAATCTCCAAAGGCGTTCCCTGCAGGTTTTGCTGCGCCCAGGCAAGCTTCGGGTCGGTGGAGAGGGGGAGGTTGCGATCCTGAGCGAACGGCATCTCTTCCAGATCGAAGCCGTAATCTCTGAGCAGGAAGGAGGCCTGATACAAACGGTGTTCGCGCATTGGATCCACCGCGGGTTTATTCTCCATGGGAGTATCTAAGATCGGGTGAAATGCTGAAAAATATGCCCGCTTCAAACGGACGTTTTTCATGAGCCAGTCAGTTGTGGTCAGCAATTCGAGATCGCTCTCATCCGAACCACCTGCCACAAATTGCGTGACGGTCGATGGCCAGCGGCCTTTCCAGCCTTTGTAAGCAGGTTGTGATTGACGAATTTCTTCCACCCAGCGTAGTGGACGAAACAGTTCTTCGATAAATGTTTTGTTGGGAGCAAGTTTGGCAAGGCGTTCCGTATTCGGCGCTTCCAAGTTGATCGACACCCGATCAGCCAATTGCATCAGCCGCGCGACCTGTCCCTTTTCGGCGCCTGGCATGATCTTGAGATGCAGGTATCCTTTGAAGCCAAGTTTGTTCCGCAGGATCTCTGCTGTATCCAGAATTTTGTTCTGGGTATTCTCTCCACCCGACGCAATCCCAGAGCTTAGGAAGATCCCCTCGGCCATGTTTGCCTGGTGCAGCTTCATGAACAATTCGGCAAACTCCTGCGGCTTGAATGTCGCACGGCGAAAATCGCGTCCCGCCCGGAAGGGACAGTAAAAACAATCCCGCTCACAGGCAGACGAGAGCAGTGTCTTCAACAACTTGATTTGTTTCCCGTTGGGGAGTTGGGCAGGGTGAACGAACGCGGCTCGTTTCTCCCGTTCGGTGAACTCAGGGCGAGCCTTGGGCGCGAAACAGGCGGGCCTGGCTGGCTCCCCCCGTGACTCCTCCGCATGTTCCAGCTCCATCTGTCCAGAAAGTGCCTGGAGGGTTTCAAGCTGGTTCATGATTTAATTATAGAACACATTTTCTAAGAATGCAAGTCGAATTTTAGCGATGCGTAAATTACGGAAAAATGTCACTGGGATGAGCCATATCCTTTCGTTATACTGGCAAAACCAAAGGAGTTCTTATGTGTGAATTCTGTACGCAACATGGAGAGGGGAAGAAGTGGTATCTGACTATGGAAAACTACTCGCGCGACCTGCTGGATCAGAATGATCGTCGCAGATACGCGGCGGAGTTTCTAAACGGTTTTCATCAGCGCGTACCTCAGAACATGAAAAAACTGGATATGGTCCGCCGGACACCACTGATGAAACTGGTAAAGCCTGTTCTGACCCATACACAGAAGCAAAATCATTACGGTCAGGTGGTGCCGATGGAAGATGTGGAAAAGATCTTCGAAATAGTGCAGGGCGCCATCCGCCTGCCATGTGTCTGCCGCCGCGTGACTACCGGGAACATGAACGCGCGTTATTGTTATGGATTGACGCTCGACAAACAACTGATGGATTCACTTGATGACTCGTTCAGTCTGGAAACATTGACGAAGGAAGAAGCGCTGGAATCCATTCGCAAGCTCGATAAAGAAGGGCTCGTTCACTCCGTTTGGACGTTCAAGACACCATTCATTGGTGGTTTGTGTAACTGCGATCAGGATTGCATGGCATACCGCATCACGCACGCTCGCAGGGATTATCCAGTGATGTTCCGCGCGGAGTGGGTGGCAGCCGTTTCTGCAGATTCGTGCAATGGCTGCCGCTTGTGTATGCGTCAATGCCAGTATGGAGCGATCCGTTATTCATCGAACAACAAAAAAGTAATTATCGATCCGACTGCCTGCTATGGATGCGGAGTCTGCCGGGCGGTTTGCAGTAAGAATGCCATCACATTGTCACCACGTGGAAGTGTGATGGATGCAGCAAATATCTGGTAACAGCAATAGGGCAGGGGAGTTAGCGAAGAAGCCAAAGTGTGTACAGAAATCGCTAAAACAGAATCAACTCTCGCCTGCGTATGAAACGTCTTTTCGTCATTCATTACCATTCAGATTTCAGCTTTCATCTTTCCAAAGTGGGGAAGAGCTTTTAAATGGGCTTTTGGCTGGCTATTGACTTTCCATCGATCATTCGATATAATTTTGATTAGATGGAATGATATGAAAACTGAAATTAATCGCTTTCTGGATACCCTGGACCGATCTCCCAAGACTATTTTCGCATATCGACACGCACTTTCACAGTTTGTAAGAACTGTTGGTGAAGGTGCAGAGCTGAACACAGACACTTACATCAAGTTTCTGATTTCGCTTAAGCAAAAATCCCCTTCTACACAGCGAGTTTACAGGACCGCCGTGCGAAAATTTTACGCCTTCTGCAAGACTGGCAATTGGGCTGAACTGGAGGAAGCCACGCAACACTACACGCGCAAACCCGGGAAGCGCATTGTCAATTTCAATCGTGAAGCTGTGGAAAAAGTCATTGCCTATTGTGACTCGCTGAATAGTGGCTCGTCGGATTCAATTGGAGCGAAGCTTGAGACTATGCGTGATCGTGCCTTTGTGCTGACGCTTGTTGATACGGGATTACGAATATCCGAAGCCTGTTCTCTCAAACGTGGAGATATTGACTGGCTGGAACAACGTGCCATTATTATCGGCAAGGGCGATAAACAGGCTGTGGTACGTTTCTCAAATCGATCTATACAAGCCCTCAAGGATTATCTACACGCAAGGTCCGGTGTGGATCCAAATTCCCGAATACCTCTTGCTTCGCAGCCCTTGTTCGCGCGGCATGATATCAGAGCAAGCAAAAAAATCAGGCCAATTACACCTGGCGGCATGTGGAAAGCGATCAAGGACCGCATGACAGAAGCTGGTGTGGACCGGCATATGGTTCGCATTCATGATTTCCGGCATTACTTTGTGACGATGACCTATCTTGCAAAAGGAAACTTGAAGCTCTCGCAGGAACTTGCACGTCATGAGAGCATTGCCACGACGAACCGTTATGCTCACTTTGGCAGTGAAACGGATGCTGCATATGATGAAATTTTCAACAAGAGGTAGATATAATCGAAATCGATTTTAAGTACTTTCGTAATCAGAGTTATAAAGAAGAAATAGCCGAAACCATACGACCGGTCAGCGGCTCATTCCCCTCCCCTGCCCCTCTTTGCTCGTCATGACAAAAAAACTGGATGTAGTTTATTCCTCTTTCTGAGAGGAAATAGTCCGTCATAAATTTCCCTGATTGGCTTACAGTTATGCGATTTTCATTACCTTATTTCAGGAGTCGATCATGCAACGGACTCACCATTCCTTTTTATTGGCGCTTGTAACATTAGTACTTGCCAGCCTTGCCTGTCAGACATTGGCAAGCACAGCACCTGTCGCGACACAGGAACCGCAACAAGTCGAAACGAAGGAATCTGTTCCTACCAATGCCTCGCCACAACCAGCAATCGAACCTGCCACTCGTGACTCGAAAGGTCCCGGCATACTGTGTGTGGGCTCAGGAACCGGATTGAGTTGTTTGAGCGAGAATGGCTGGCAAACATATACAAACGAAAATTCTGACCTGCCCAACAATTATTTGTACGCTGGTGCGGTCTGCCCGGATGGTCAACTTGCCATCGCACACATAAACGGAGTTGCTTTGTTCGATGGGAAAGACTTCAGAGAGATTCCTGAAACCTCTGCTTATTCCTCACCGGAAGGGATTGCCTGCGATGCGAATGGTGGGATTTGGGTGGCACACTTTCAGGGAGTGAGTCATTACTCAAATGGTCAATGGACAACCTATGGATCAGATAAATTAGCCAGCGGCGAATCCGCCAATGAGCTGGTGTACGATGTCGAGGCGGCACCCGATGGAAAGATATGGGTCGTTACATCCCGCAGCGTGGCGATGTTCGCAGACGGTCAATGGACGGTCTTCCAGGAGGGACAGGGCTTCAACGGCAGCCGCTTCTTCAACGCTCTGGCCGTGGACGCAAAGGGTCGTCCCTGGGTGGCACACAGCAGCGGCATGGAGGTTTTTGAGAACAGCACGTGGCAGTCTATCGAAAAAAATGACTACACCACCCCAGAAAGTCTGGCTGTCGACGCAAAAGGACAGGTCTGGTTCGGAACGCTCACCAACGGCGTGTATCTGTTCGATGGCAACACATGGACAAATCATGACCGCGCTTCCGGAGTTCTTCCGAGCGACTACATCACTTCCATCTCAGGCGATAACAGTGGGCGCGTGTGGCTGGGCACTTCTTACGGTTTGGCTGCCTTCGACGGCACTAACTGGCAGACATTCCTGATGAGCAACTCCGATTTGGGCGATAACGATATCGAATTTGTCCTGACCCCTAATGACGGTCCTGTCACCCTGCCTGCTCCCGAAGAAAAAGCCAAGGGATCACTGACTGGCAAACTCGAGACTGCAGACGGGACGCCAATCGCAAACATATCAGTGGAGATCTGTGTTGAAATATTGGCATCTACTTTCTCTGGCGATACTCCATGTTCCGATCAGCCTTTCTTCCTCTCCACCAAAACGGATGCCGACGGTGTATTTCTCATCGAAAACGTCCCAATGGGATATTACGTCATCGTAGCCGAAACAGGTGATGGCGACTGGGCGCAGCTCACGGACCAATTCGGCATCACATCCGAACGGACATTGATCCAGGCGGGTGAAAAGCATGATATTGGAACGCTGACATTAGAGGAGTAAATAACGACTGAACTTTTTTATTCGGCGGCAGTCAGGGCGGAAATCTCTGACAAATCAAGCCAACTCCCCGTTAGTTCAGCGGGGAGTTGTTGTCTGACATTGCTTCTTCATTCAATTGGATTTTTCAGCCAGTATGACCTGCATTGCAACTTTTTCCGATAATTGGCATCAAAAGAGATATACCATTTTTCATCACTGAGGATCATCCATGCCAATCTATGAATATCGCTGCAAAGATTGTGGAACTGAGTTTGAAAAAACTCTTCGCTTCTCAGAAGCCGACCAACTCCCCGCCTGCCCGCACTGTAACAGCCCCCACACTCGAAAAAAGCTGTCTGCCGTTATTTCATTTGGAAAGGGATCGTTTACCTCCTCCAGCACTTCGGGGAGTAGCTGCGGGACCAGCAGCGGCTTTTCCTGAGGAGGATAAAGTCAACGGCCGTGCGCCGTTTTCTCATAACTATACACAGCAAGTTCAAAGGAGCATCATGGGAACCGCCACTGTAAAATGGATTTCCGGGAAACAATTTATCGGGATCGATTCGACCCACCATTCCGTTGTCCTCTCCACGCCCGATGAAGGAGTAGGCATCAAACCATCCGAGCTGCTACTAATCGCAGTGGCATCCTGCTCGGCCGTGGATGTCGTAGAAATACTCTCCAAGAAACGTATGCCGCTTAATCACCTGGAAATCAGCTGCAGCGGTGAACAGGATCAAGATCCACCCTGGACATTCAGGAAGATCCATTTGCGCTTTATCGTGGGTGGGAAGAATCTAACCGAGAAAGCGGTAGCCCAGGCGATCCAACTTTCGGAAGAGAAGTATTGTTCCGTGGCTGCTACTGTCCGCGCCACCGCTCAGATCACCACTGAATTTGAGATCCTGGAAGAAGAGCCTCAATTAGTTGCTCAGTTTTAGTAAAAGTTAATCCGTTCATACCGGAAATGTAGTGCTCCTGTGTTTAGCGATTTATTTTCGCCAATCCATCGAGCGCAGGTAATGCTTCTTCGCGACTTTGGCTGAAGATGGTCAATATGATACTCTTGACGCCCGCAGTTTCCATTTCCGCGATGATTTTTTTGTCAGGGATTGACTTTTCGAAAACAGATATTTCCAGCGCTTCAGGGTCGCGGCCGCGTGCCGCGACCTGCTGCTTTAATTCAGCGATCAATTCTTTTGCCTCTGGCCATTCCGGCAACCAGGGAGCCCAGCCATCGCATACTTCTGCAGCACATTCGATCGCCTTTGCCCCTGCCCCACCCATAACAATAGGAGGATGGGGCCTTTGATAGGGTTTGGGAAACGCTTTCATCTTATCAAAGTTCACGAACCTGCCGTGGAACTCGGATTCGTCTGTTGTCCAAATCTCTTTGATCGCTCGGAGCTGTTCCTTAAGGAGCTGAAAGCGCGTACGGTAGACCACGCCATGGTCAGCCATTTCTGACTCGAGCCAGCCTGCTCCTACACCGAAAATAAGACGCCCCTTTGAGAGAAGGTCGAAGGTCGCTGTTTCTTTTGCCAGGAGGATCGGGTCTCGTTCGATCACCAGTGAAACCCCTGTAGCAATCTTGATATTTTTTGTTGCGATGGCGGCAAGCGTCATGGCAACAAAGATATCGTAGGTTTGCCAGTAATAGTTCGGCAGCGAGGCCCCACGCCCCGGCGCGTTGAGAAAGCGGACAGGGATATGTGTATGTTCCGAGAACCAGAGAGAGTCCAGCTCGCGCTCTTCAACGGCGCGCGCAAGTTCACATGGTTGAATAGAATGTTCCGTCGGGAAAATGTGAACACCAAATTGCATTTTGCCTCCAGACAACTTACTCACCCCACGGCAGATAAAGCGCCGAGGGTGATTTTTTGAGTTCTTTTCACAGGTGATTATTATAGCCGCAAGCTCACTAAAGATATCCCAAATCCAGCCAATCCTCCAGTTCTTCCCTGCTCCCCTCCCCCATTCCCTCTGTAACGGCCACTGAAATTACATCTATCCTGCAATTTAAGAGACTTGGTAGTAGTGAACAGAAATTTCAAAGTGCTAGAATTGAGGAGATGAAACCGGTTACAAGGCTTCTGATCATTATTGCCTTTTTTTGTTTGGAACAGCCCTTTAGGACTGCCCAGGCGGCCAGTACCGAGCTTTCTACGCGTCAAAATCACGCGCCAGGCAGCATGGTACGTTTTGAGCACATTACCGTTCAGGATGGCCTGTCGCAAAACACCGGGCAGGTGGTTTTCCAGGATAGCCGCGGCTTTTTGTGGATTGGTACACAGGATGGTTTGAACCGATATGACGGATACACCTTTACTGTCTTCAAGAACGATCCCGAGGTTGGGACAACGATCAGCAGCAACAGTATCCTCGCCATTGAGGAAGACAATCAAGGAACCCTATGGATTGGCACCCTGGACGGACTGAACCGTTTTAATCCTGCCACCGAAATATTCACTCGCTATAAGAACATTCCTGAAAATTCCCTCAGCCTTAGTAATAATACTGTTACTTCCATCTTTCAGGATTCAGATGGGGCACTCTGGGTCGGCACACTGGACGGGCTGGATCGATTCAACACGCAAACAAATGGCTTCGATCATTTCCGCAATTCGCCAGACGATCCTGCCAGCCTGAGCAGCAACGTCATTTCTGTTATTTTTGAGGACTCACATAACCAGCTATGGATCGGAACGGGCACACTTGGCATTTCCGGGGCTGGGCTGAATCGTTTCAATCCAGACACTGGCAAAGTCACCCGCTTCGAGCACAACGACCAGGATCCTACCAGCCTGGGGAGTGACAACATCTCTGCCATGTATGAGGCTCCGGATGGCAACTTCTGGATCGGTACAGGTGGAGACGACCTGCCTGGCAATGGGCTTGACCTGTTCAATCCACGCGCGGGGACAGCGTTTCACTACCTGCACGATGAGGAGATCGAGGATACTGTCAGTGGAAATGACATCACAGCACTTTGGGGAGATGCCGGTGGGACGCTTTGGATCGGCACCCGATTAAACGGCTTGAACAGTATGGATTTCTCAGCGGTTGGGCACTTCACACATTACCATCATGATCCCTATTTTTCCGGCAGCCTGAGCAGCAACGATATCCACTCCATCTTCAAGGATCGTTCCGGGGTGTTATGGATCGGCACCGGCAATCATGGCATCAATAAATTACCTGCCAACAGTGGACAGTTCAGTTTGTATCGCAACAACCCCAGCGATCCAAACAGCCTTGGGACAAATACGGTCGGCGCGTTTTCTGAGGACCAATACGGTTACATCTGGGTTGGCACCTGGGGTGGCGGGCTGGATCGCTTCGATCCGCGTCACGGGGAATTTGAACACTTTCGTCATGACCCGACGAATCCATCGAGCTTATCGAGTGATCTGGTGATGGCGGTCTACGTTGACTCTCAAAATGTAGTATGGGCTGGCACCCTCGGCGGTGGATTAAACCGTATGGAGCTTGCCGCCGGCAGGATCGTTCGTTATTTTCACGATCCGCGCGACCCCACCAGTCTGGCGGACAACAATGTAGCAGTGATCATTCCCGATGGTGAGGATGGTCTTTGGCTCGGTACCTACGGTGGACTCTCCCATTATGATCCAACGACGAATACATTTACCAACTACGTCAACAACTTTGCCAGTGACCCGGCAAACCCGCCAGGCTTGAGTGAGAACAAAGTTGTT
>DASTJG010000083.1:0-2692 GCA_035716785.1 Anaerolineales bacterium | reverse complement strand
GGGGACGGCGAAGCCGTCCAATGAGAAAAAAGCTGAGGCGGAGAAAATGCCTGAAAAACGCGCAGACTCCCCAGCGTCGAGTGCACGCTTTGTTAGGTGCGGTGACCCAATAAGAACAATACTTTTGACCATTCTACCGCGCAGCTCTCGCGGACGAGCCAGAAAAGGACTGGACCTTTCACGAAACCCGCGCCCCGCGTTCTTTGAGACGGATCTTTACCACGGCTTTAAATAATTTGATTCTATTTCTTTACCCGCACCTAACGGTGTGCGTTACCCGCGGGTGGGCGGGAGGAGACAACGCCACTTTGCCGGAACCAGCTTCCAGCCACGCAAAGTGCCTGAAAACGCGCAGACTCCCACCCGTCGGGTGCACGCTGTGTTGGGCCGCATTCTTAAACGAGAACCTTTTTCTGCCGAAGCCTGTACATCTCAAGCAATATGACTCCTGGCACAATGAGGCTGAGTAAATCTCTTGCTCCCAAAAGAGGTCGAGAGCTTACCAATCGCATAATGAGAACAATAACCCAACTGGTGATCATTGTGGCGGTGTATACCGTGATTGCAAGTTGTCTCTTTTGCTCCAAGAGCTTGCTACACCAGAAAAGCGCACCTGATATTGCGAATACAAGAACGATATTGACTACGGCGGAGATACCCCATTTGTAAGCGATCATTGACCAAATAAGAAATAGCCCGGCGAGTATGCCTAACCAAGCTCCGAGTGCAATAAAGGAGGCTAGGGATTGAAGCGACCTGATTAATTTCTCATCAGTTATCAATGGGCTAGGCTGTTGTTCTGCCTGCTCTGGTGGAGGAACTTTTGCCACTTTAGGACTCGCTGGTTTCGCTCTGGTGGATCTAGTGTTCTTTGATTTAGGCTTTCTTGATTGTGTTTTTGCTACCATGATTATCCCTTTAGATTTTTGTCCAGAAGACTCGTTGCGGCCCAACGGCTTGCGTTACCCGCGGGTGGGTGGGACGAGATCACGCCGCTTTGGCGGAACCAACTCCAAGCCACGCAAACTGCCTGAAAACGCGGCGACTCCCACCCGTCGGGTGCACGCTGTGTTAGGCAGCTTTTACTTTAGGCCGCGCTTGATTAACCACTCGTGAATTGTCTTTGCTGTCTCACAATAGTTGTGCTCCATCATAATGTTGTGGGCAGCCTCCGGCACGGTAAGAAAATCCGCCTGATAATAGGCTGCTGACTTTCTCTCGGACTCCACGCCAATGACCGTATCTGCCTCGCCAGCCAACCAGAGCAGGGGTGTTTTAACTTCCTTCGGAGGATACCAAAAAGGCGGGGTATGCTGATACATGACCCAGACTGATTCCGGACTGAGATGAGCGTGCAGTTCTTCAGGCGTGTAAATTGACTTCGATGAAATTAACTTCTTGGCAGCTTGTTTGGGTGTACGAATGTAAGGGCGAGTAGAACTTAGGAGAGACGCCAGTAGTACACCGATTGGGTCCAGTCGGAGCCAGCGCAGAAACGCGCCGTCACTGAGAGTGCTCCATAAATCCCAAGGAGCTACCAGCACTGCCGCAGGCAATTCATTGTCTACATATTTGAAATACCATTGTAGGAGTGCCCCGCCCATACTGTGTCCCATGAGAATCGGCTTACATGGCAGCCTCTGGACTGCGGTCTTCAGAAACTGCAAATAATAACCCAACGTGCAAAAGTAAACTGGTCGTTGCGCGGGTGAGCCAGCATGACCGGGCAGGCTGATGGCATGGCTTTCCCAGCCCCATTCGGCAAAGAGTTCTTGCCACGATTGCCAACACCAAGCGCCATGCCACATGCCATGTTGCATCAAGATAGGAGTCGCAAAACGGCGTTGTTGAGGTGTGTAGGTAATCCATTCCATACCATCATGGATGGAATGGTCTATAGAGAAGGCTTTTGTCTCTTGTAATTGCATTGATCACCTCTGTCTATAGGTTTGAAACAGCTGCCTAACGGTGAGCGTTACCCGCGGGTGGGCGGGACGAGACAACGCCACTTTGACGGAACCAACCTAGAGCCACGCCAACTGCCAAAAAACGCGGCGACTCCCACCCGTCGGGTGCACGCTGTGTTGGGCAGTTCTTGCATCTCAGACTCCTTAATTTTTCAAATTCCATCAGCGATCAAACACCCAGCGAGTCATCGTCGTTAATGCTTCACCATTCCAGGCTAGGACTCTTCTGGGTTTTACATAAATATAAGGCGAGCCTTTCTCAACTTGATACTTTCTTTGGAAGGTGCTGTCAAGAATATTCCAAGTTTCATTGTCAATTTCATCATCTTGAATGATATGGGCCGTTCCTTCGATTGTAACGACTTTATCTGCATCAGGCAGATGGACGGCGATGTTCGGATTCTGTAAAATGTTCTTCCCCCAAGCAGTTTGGAGACTTCCTTCAAAGTGAAAGCGATTTTCAAGCCAAATGCCCCAAACCGGGACAACATGAGGACGATGATCGGGAAACACCGTGCTGATCCAGTAATGTCGAGATTGCGCCATGTGCGCAGATACAAAATCCCAGGAAACCAGATTTTCCCTGGTTTCTGGCATCTTATATCCTTTGACTTTTCGAGCGGGTGTGGCTTCCGGAATGACAATTTGACCCAGCATATTGATTAAGCTCCATTCTAATACGGATAAACAATCGCTATTCTCTGTGGAGGAACTGCCCAACGGTG
>DASTJG010000082.1:0-3532 GCA_035716785.1 Anaerolineales bacterium | reverse complement strand
CGGCATCTGGTGTCAGCACGATCTGCGCCACACGATCTTTGTCTTCAAATAACGGCAACGCCTCGTGGATCGAAATATCTTCGAGTATATGCACGCCATCTCTCAGCGCGTGTTTTGCGGCAGCAAGCGCGATCTCGACATAGGCAGCGGCAGGCAGGATGGCTATATCGTGAATGCGATGATCGGCAAGATAAGCCGGGTTTGACGCGTTCAATTTCTTTTGGAAGACTGGCAGTGCTGTGGAGAGACGGGAGCCCAGCAGCGGATGGTCTGTCTTTGTTTCAAAGGTGCTGTCTGCGGTTGTTTCAAAGTCCAGCCAGTAATGCTCGCGCTGGAATGAATACGTTGGTAATTCCAATCGCCTGCGCTGACCCTTGTCATCGCGCTCGAACGCGTCCCAGTCAACGTCCTGTCCGTTCACATAAAGCTGCGCCAGGCTTGCGAGCATTTGCTCCCAATCGCCGCGCCCGGTGCGCAAGGAAGGCAGCCAGATATCCTTTGGACTGCCCGGCTCGCAGCGCCGCGCCATCCCCAGCAGTGTGGGATGAGGTCCGATCTCCAGAAAGAGATGATAGTTTTCCGCGCGCAACGTTTTAATTCCGTCTTCAAAGCGAACCGCCTGACGTACATGCTCGCGCCAATACCTCGGATTCGAAATGCTGTCGTCCACGATCAGCCTTCCGCTGACGTTGGAGATCACGCCGATGTTCGGTGAATGATAATGAATTGATTTTGCGACCTGCTCGAACTCCTCGAGGATGGAGTCCATCAGGGGCGAATGGAAGGCATGCGACACATTCAGCTTCTGCGATTTGATGCCATCCTTTTGCAGCGCTTCCATCACCAGACCGACGCTTGATTCGGCTCCTGAGATCACCACCGCATCCGGGCCGTTCAGTGCCGCGATGGATACTTCCTTTGTGTGAGGCGCAATCGCCGCCTGGACGCGCTTTTCATCGGCGAACACCGCCGCCATGATCCCACCGGCTGGCAGGGACTGCATCAGGCGCCCGCGCGCCGCGACCAGTTTCAATCCATCTTCGAGGCTGAAGACACCCGCGATACAGGCTGCCACGTACTCCCCGATACTGTGTCCCATCACGACGCTCGGTTCCACGCCCCAGGACTGCCACAACTTCGCCAGGCTGTATTCGATCGCAAAGAGCGCGGGCTGTGTGTAGGCTGTCTGATGAATGAGATTCTCGTCGTCGCTGCTTTCAGGATAGATCACCGAAAGCAATGATTTCTCCAAATGAGGCTGCAGTAACTCCGCGCATTGATCCAGAACTTTTCTGAATGTTGGCTGGCTTTTGTAAAGCTGGCGTGCCATCCCGGCATACTGTGAGCCCTGTCCGGTGAACAGGAAGACCACTTCCGGTTTGCCTTCTTCCGCCATTGCCCCGGAATGTACGCCAGACGATGCATCGTCCCGCTGCCACGCGGATAGCTTTTCCTGCGCCTGGGAGAGGGAAGTCGCCGTCAACGCCAGACGATAGTTGAAGTGGGAACGGCCAGTGTTGAGACTGTAGGTCACATCTGCCAGCGAAAGGGATGGGTTTTGCCGGAAATGTGTTTCGTATTTTTCAGCCAATTGCCGGAGTGCGGGTTCCGTTTTTGCAGAGAGCGTAAACAGTTGTGAAGCGCGCTCGGTCTTTGCTTCCTGAACTGCTTGTGGGGACGCTTCTGCAATAACTATATGTGAATTGGTACCGCTGAAACCGAACGAGCTGAGTCCCGCGATACGCGGCTTGCCGTTTGGGCTTGTCCACGGTGTTGGCTTTGTCGGCACCGTGACCGGGATCTCATCCCACGGGATGTAAGGATTGGGTTCATCCAGGTTGATGTGCGGAGGAATAGTCTTGTTCTGTAGCGCCAGAACGACCTTGACCAGTCCCACGATCCCTGCGGCTGCTTCCAGGTGTCCGACATTCGTCTTGACGGAACCGATCGTGAGCGGGTCGTCTTTCGAATGACCTTCACTGAACACCGCGCCCAGCGCGCGCACCTCGATCGGGTCCCCGAGCGAGGTGCCTGTCCCGTGTGTTTCCACATAACTGATATCGGCAGGTTTCAGCTTTGCATCTTCGAGCGCGGCCCGGATCACTGCCTCCTGTGCCTTGCCGTTGGGAGCCGTGAGTCCGTTGCTGCGCCCGTCCTGATTTACAGCTGTACCGCGAATGACCGCCAGAATGTTGTCTCCGTTTGCGACCGCATCCGATAAGCGCTTGAGCGCAATCATTGCACATCCCTCGGAGCGGACGTAACCATCGGCGGTGGCATCGAACGTTTTGCAGTGTCCGTCGAACGACATCATGCGTGACCGCGACGTGCTGATGGAGGCGGAAGGCTCCAGGATCATGTTGACGCCGCCGGCGACTGCCATATCGCACTCCCTGGCGCGCAGGCTCTGACAGGCCTGGTGCACCGCGACCAGCGAGGAGGAACAGGCGGTATCCACAGCGACGGCGGGTCCGTGCAGCCCGAAGGTGTATGCGATACGCCCAGCCGCAATGCTCCTAGAAACACCCGTTCCAAAATAAGCATCCATTTCGTTAATGCCACCCGAAATCATTTTCAGGTTGGCATAATCACTTCCAACGATTCCTACAAAGACTCCTGTACGGCTTCCAGCAAGTTTTGAAGATGCCTGGCCGGCGTTCTCCAGCGCCTCCCAAGTCGTCTCGAGAAGAAGCCGCTGCTGCGGATCCATAGACAGCGCCTCACGCGGCGAAATACCAAAGAACTGTGGATCGAATTGATCGACCTGATCCAGGAAACCACCCCAGCGCGTATACATTTTGCCCACCGCTTCCGGGTCCGGATCGTAGAACTGGTCTGCGTTCCAGCGATCGGGTGGCACCTCCGTGATTGCATCGACGCCGTTGTAGAGCAAATTCCAAAACGAGGCTGAGTCGTTCGCGCCTCCGGGAAAACGGAACCCTGTACCGATAATCGCCAGAGGTTCATGAGACGCGTTTTCAGCCGCGTGGAGTCTCGCCTGCATTTGCTCCAGCGAGAGCAGCGCTTGTTGCAACAGTTCCCGATAATTCTTATTGGAAGAAGTCTGACTCATGGGCATATCCTGTTCAAGTTTCTAAATAATCCTGGCGATGACATTGATTGCAAATATCCATATCATCTGGGTGGAAAGGAAAGGAGCCAGAACGGAAGCATCTGTGATTTCCAGCGCCTTATCCAGCATCCAAAGCACGACAAAGCCAAGTAGACCAATGCTGACCATCATTGCTCCGACGATCAGTGTTACCGGCTTCCAGAAAGCAGTGAGTGCAAAGCTCAGCGGAAGGACGACGCCAAGTCCTGTATAGAAGAGATTCGTGAGTCGAGATTCTTCGCGCAACATCCTGGTCATTACGATGTATAGACTGAAGCTCAAACCCATCAGGAATGCCAGCAGTAGGCCCAAGGCGGTTACATGCAGGTTGGGGTGCAGGAGCAATGCCAGCACAATCGAGCCGGCAATTGCGGAGACCCAATAGAACCAGGAAACTCGTTCGCGCAACAGAAAAATGGC
>DASTJG010000081.1:0-5986 GCA_035716785.1 Anaerolineales bacterium | reverse complement strand
CCCGGTCCAGAAGACAATGTTGAGCGGGTTGCCGAGGGAAAGAAATGCTCCATTGGCGAAATCACCGCGGCTCGATACCGGGGAGGTCATGTCCAGTTCTTTGCCATGCCGTGCATCCTTGAGCGCGTCCCAGGCCAGTTTGAGCATCAGCACAATGCCTGCCGAACTGAGGATGGCCCTTGCCGTATTGTTTTGGACGATGAATGCCAGCCCGGTCAACGCGAACACGGCCCAGGTTGTATCCCCGACAAGCGAGCCAAACTGGACGAATAGGGCGGGGAAAAATCCTCGTGCTGCCCCGCGCCGGACGGTTTCCGCAGTGACGACTCCCGGCGGTGCACAGAAAGCGATGGCAAGAAAGAAGGATGAAACAAAAAGGGTCATGTCTTTACCTGTCAGGTTGAACCATGTTGTTTTCGCCGATCTCAAAAAATCATGTTCGTTGGCGTGAACCCCTGCACTGCATGTCGGACAGTGCAGGGGTCGGCGCCTACCAAGGAGAGAATCAGCCATGACACGGCGGATCTACTATTTATGTGAAAGGCCGAGGGTGCCCTCGGCCTTTCAGCTCCTCACTGCGAGCGGTATTGGTACAAGATACTGTCCCGAAGGTTTAACACCTGAACAAGATTTTCCTTCCGAGAAACCTTCGGGACGTTTGGGATACGTCTAGCAATCGAAATACAAAGTGAATTCATACGGTGTCGGGCGCAGGCGGACGGGGTCAAGCTCGACCTGGCGCTTGTAGGCAATGTAGGCTTCGATGAGATCAGTGGTGAAGACATCACCCTTGAGCAGCCAGTCATGATCGCATTCGAGTTCATCGAGCACCGCCCCGAGGGAGGCAGGTACCTGCTTGATGAGCTTGGCTTCTTCAGCCGGCAGTTCATACAGGTCCTTGTCGCTCGGATCGCCCGGATCGATGCGGTTCAAAACACCATCAAGACCAGCCATCAGGACTGCCGCGAAGCACAGATACGGATTGCTGGAGGCATCTGGTGCACGGAATTCCACGCGCTTGGCTTTGGTGCTCTTCGTCACCGGGATGCGGCAGATGGCGGAGCGGTTGCGCTGCGAATACGCCAGATTGACCGGTGCTTCAAATCCCGGAACGAGGCGGCGGAATGAGTTGGTGGTGGGGGAGGTCAGAGCGAGCAGTGCCGGGGCATGTTTGAGCAAACCACCGATGTAGTATTTGGCAGTCTGTGACAGACCCGCGTAACCGGACGCATCGTAGAATACATTTGTGTCACCCTTCCACAAAGAGGAGTGGACATGCATGCCCGAGCCATTGTCACCGAATAGAGGTTTGGGCATGAAGGTCACGGTCTTGCCATTCTTGCGGGCAACGTTCTTGGCGATGTACTTATAGACCAAAAGCTGGTCTGCCATGCGGGTGAGGGTCGTGAAGCGCATACCCAATTCCGTTTGACCGGCGGTTGCCACTTCATGGTGGTGAACTTCCATCGGGATACCGGCGGCTTCAAGCGCCAGGACGATCTCACCGCGGACGTTCTGCAGCGTATCGGTCGGCGGGACCGGGAAATAGCCGCGCTTGGGCGAGATCTGTCCACCGAAGTTCTGGCGGTCGCCGCGGCCACTGTTCCACCAGCCTTCTTCGCTGTCGACATGGTAGTATGATTCGTTTGTGCCGCTTGCATAGCGGACGTTGTCAAAGATGAAGAATTCAGCCTCCGGTCCAAAGAAAACCGTATCGGCAATCCCGGTCTGCTTCAGGTAGGCTTCCGCTTTGCGGGCCACATAACGCGGATCACGCTCGTAAGGCTGGAGGGTGATCGGATCATAAACGTCGCAGGTGATGACCAGGGTCGGGATATCCGCAACCGGATCGATGAACGCTGTTTCGGGATCGGGCATCAGGAGCATGTCCGACTCGTGAATCTCCTGGAAGCCGCGGATGGATGAGCCATCGAATGGCAAGCCTTCCTTGAAAAGTTCATCGTCAAGACGCCGCACCGGGATCGTGAAGTGCTGCCACGTGCCGGGCATGTCGATGAAGCGGACATCCACCATTTTTACGTCTTTCCCCATCTTGATTACATCAGCAGCAGTCTTTGCCATTTTCTTACTCCTTGTTCATTGATTGTTATGTGGGATAATTCCGCGGGTCATTTTAGTAGGGCGGGGGGTACCCGTCTATTACCCAAACGGAGCATATTTTCACCCATAAACAAAGACAAATATATAAGTACACAGGTAAACAAGGAACCTGTGTACCTGTGTACTTGTCTACGTGTGCACCTCTCGCTGCCCAACGGTATAATGAATTTATGGACGAAGCTTTGCATAACATCGCCAGTCTGTTCGGAACATCTTTCGATGTGATCGAGCCTCATCTTGAAACCGCGCTCGCCTCTGCCGCTGACCCGGAACGTTCCCTGGTGTATCTCGAACGGCTGATGGAAAAACGGGATGACTCCATTCTGGCCGATCTTGTCAAAAATCCGCGCGTGATCGAGAGCCTGGTCACGATCTTTTCGGGAAGTCAATTTCTCGCCGAAATCCTGTTGCGTAATCCGCAGAATGTCAACTTGCTCCATCATCGCAAATCCCTGACCCGGCGCAAAAATGCCGAACAGATCCATACCGAAGCTGCACAGATGATTCGTGGCGTGGCAGAACCAGAGCGCCTGGATGCACTGCGCCGTTTTCATCGAGCAGAGATTTTTCGTATTGGTACTTGTGACCTGCTGACCTTATATGATCTGAGGACGGTCACGCGGCAACTGTCTCACCTTGCAGACGGGTTGGTACGTGTTTGTCTCGACCTCGCCAGCCTGCAAACGGGAATTTCCGCAGAGGATTTTGTTGTGATCGCGTTGGGAAAACTGGGCGCGGAGGAACTCAACTACAGTTCCGATATCGACCTGCTATTCACTGCCGCGCATGACCCGATGGACAAGCTCAAACTTGGTGAACAGCTCATTGAAATTGTGAGTAGCGTCACATCCGATGGCTTCCTTTATCGCGTCGATATGCGCCTCCGCCCGTGGGGCAGGGATGGTTTCCTTGTCCCCACCTATGAAGGTTATCTTCAATACATTCAACAACATGCGCGCCTGTGGGAAAAACAGGCACTCTTAAAAGCGCGTCCTGTCGCGGGGGATATTGCCCTCGGCGAAAAATTATTGGCAGAAGCCGAGCCTTATATCTTTGCTCATGCGCCTGAGGAAGTGCGTGCCAGTGTGTTTGCCATGAAGCAGCGCACCGAACAGGTCCTCCAGCAAAAGGGCCGCGATTGGGGTGAAGTCAAACTCGGCGAAGGCTCCATTCGCGATGTCGAGTTTGTCGTTCAATATCTTCAACTGGCATACGGCAATCAATATCCCGATGTACGCGGGCGCGCCACGCTGCAGGTACTGCCGCGCCTGGCGCGTCATCATCTGCTGACAAGTGAAGAAACGCGCATTCTTGCCGATGGTTATACATTGATGCGAACCATCGAACACTACATCCAGGTAATGGATTATCAGCAAACCTATACAATTCCCTCTGACCCAACTGCGCAGGCGCGGCTCGCGGCTCGCCTCGGATTCAGGAACACGGATGCGCTTATTCGCCGTTATGATGAACATCGCAAAGCCATCCGTGCCATTTACCTGCAACGCGTCGGTAACGAGCCTGCGAACGAACCACAGCCGCAGGTGGTCCAGCACATTGCCCGTCTTGGCGCCGATTATGCGGAATCGTTTTCAGCCGCGGAGATCCAGCATCATGCCGACCTCGCCCGCGGGATCAACGAGCAGACCCCAGCCATCGTCGAGGCGCATTCCCTGGGCAAAGAGACATGGCGCGTTACGGTTGTCGGATATGACTATCCCGGCGAACTCTCGATCATCTGTGGTCTTTTTTTTGTTTTCGGATTTAATATCATCGACGGGAACGCGTTCACCTATGAACCTGTTCCGGACTCTCCAGCCGAAGCTCGCTCGCAGACATTCACCCGCTTCGATCCCACTCGCGGCCTGCCGCGGCGCCGCAGATCCTCTTCCACGCCTGAGGCGGATACCCGCCGCAAGATCGTGGATGTGTTCACTGTAAAATCCATCCTCTCCAATCCACCCGACGACTCGATCTGGCAATCCTACACGTCAGACCTGAATCATCTTCTGCGGACGATGCGCACCGGTCAACGTCGCGAAGCGCGCGGAGAACTGGCGGTGCGTGTGGGACAGATGCTCAAAAGCGTGCGAGGCAGAGCCGCTCCCCTGCTTCCGATCGAGATCGAGATCGACAACGAAGCGGATGAACGCTACACCATCCTGCGGATCGACACGCCGGACACGGTCGGCTTCCTGTATGAATTCACCAATGCCCTGGCGCTGACACGCACCTACATTGCCCGCCTCATCGTTCAATCCGTTGGTTCGCGCGCCCAGGACATTCTTCACGTGACCGACGAGAATGGGCACAAGATCATCTCTTCTGAGAAGCAGCGCGAATTGCGCGCCTCCGTACTGTTGATCAAGCATTTCACTCATCTCCTGCCGCATTCACCGAATCCATCCGCGGCGCTCCTGCATTTCCGTGAATTCCTGGGGCAGCTCTTTCAACGTTCCAACTGGTACGACGAGATCACCTCCATCGAAAAACCGGATGTGCTTCGGGGATTGGCGCGTTTGCTGGGTGTCAGTGATTTCCTCTGGGAGGATTTCCTGCGCATGCAGTATGCCAACCTCTTCCCGGTGGTGGCAGATGTGAAGGCGCTCTCGATCTCCAAGCCCCGACCGCAACTGGAGGGGGAGCTTGCCCGCGCCCTGAATGAGAAACGGGTGGGGGAGGTCCAGTACCCGGATTGGCGAGCGACGCTGAACGCCTTCAAAGACCGTGAGCTCTTCCGCATCGACATGCGTCACATCCTGGGATTGACCCGGGAGTTCGATGATTTTTCCATTGAATTGACCGACCTGGCTGAAATTACATTATCTGCCATGCTGGCGTATTGTGAATCGGAATTACGGGTTGCGTATGGGGAGCCGCTCCTGGAAAGCGGAGAATCCTGCGGCTTATCGCTGCTTGCCCTGGGGAAATGCGGCGGTCGTGAATTGGGTTTTGCCTCGGATATCGAATTGATGTTCGTGTATACGGGAGATGGACAAACGAGCGGTACCAAATCGATCAGCGCCGCTGAATATTTTGAGCAACTGGTGCGTTCCATTGTCAGTTCCTGGCAAACGCGGCAGGAGGGCATTTTCCAAATCGACCTGCGTCTGCGTCCCTATGGCAAGGCGGGCAATATGGCGGTTTCGCTCGACTCATTCCGGCGTTATTATGCACCCGTTGGGCCAGCCTGGGCGTATGAGCGACAGGCGCTGGTCAAGTTAAGACCGATTACCGGCGACCCAGGACTCAATGATGAGCTCTGGCGACTGCGCGACCTCTATGCCTATGAGAGCGGTCCTTTTGATGTGATCTCCATGCGCGCCATGCGCGAACGCCAGGTTCGCCATTTGGTGACCGGCGGGACCTTCAATGCAAAATTTAGCCCGGGTGGTTTAGTGGATATTGAATACCTGATCCAGGGACTGCAGATCAATCATGGGGCGCATAATACGGCTCTGCGGCTCACCAATCTGCGCGCGGCAATGTCTGCCCTGCACGATGTGGGCATCCTTTCCGAGGATGATTACAATCGCCTGCGAAAAGCCTATACGTTCCTGCGCTGGCTGATCGATTCGCTGCGGGTGGTGCGCGGGAATGCCAAGGATGTAACGATACCGCCCTTTGACAGCGATGAATTTACCTTCCTTGCCCGCCGCCTGCGTTACGAAGGCGATACAAAACACCTGCGTGATGAACTGGCACGCTATGCTGCGGATGTGCAGGAGATCAATAACCGTTTGTTGAAGCGGAAAACATCGCCGTAAAAAGTAGACAAGTACGCGGGTAAACAGGTGCACAAGGAAAAAAAGTAGACAAGTACACAGGTTCCGTGTTTACTTGTTTATCTGTCTACCGGTGTACA
>DASTJG010000080.1:0-3223 GCA_035716785.1 Anaerolineales bacterium | reverse complement strand
CTTCTCCTTGTCTCCATCATCTGGGGTTCGTCGTTTGTCGCGCAGCGCGTCGCGGGACAAATGGGAAGCGTGTACCTGTTCAACGGAACGCGTTACTTGCTGGCGGCGATGGTCGTGCTGCCTTTCGTAGGGCGAGACACTCTACGTATCTCGCCTTGCCCTCGCGCACAATATAAGTGGATGATCCTTGCAGGCATTCTGTTGTTCGTTGCCAGCGCGGTACAGCAACTAGGTGTGGTGTACACCACGGCAGGAAACGCAGGATTTATCACCAGCCTGTACGTGGTTTTGGTGCCTATTGTTTTGTTCATTATATGGCGTGAGAAAGTGCACTGGATTTCTATCGTCGCGGTGGTGCTGGCCGGAGTGGGGGCATTCTTTCTTTCCACGGGCGGCCGGTTCGAGGTCCGCGCGGGAGACGCGCTCGAATTGGTCGGCGCGCTTTTTTGGACGGCTCATGTCATTATCCTGGGAAAATATGCCTCGCAATTCGCCCCCATGTCCTTTTCGGTGGGACAGCTTGTTGTGTGCGGTTTGCTCAACCTGGGCGTGGGGATTGTCGTTGAAAAATCCATGCCGTGGGATCTCTCTCTGCTGGGCGCGATCGCCTATACTGCTTTGTTCTCGCTTGGGTTATGCTATACACTCCAGATATGGGCGCAAAGACACACGCCACCTGCCGATGCCGCGTTGATCCTAAGTCTTGAATCTGTATTTGCCGTAATTTCCGGGTGGTTGTTACTAAATGAAAGGCTTGCAGCAATTCAGGTTTTTGGCTGTACTCTCATCTTCGTTGCAGTTTTACTTTCTCAATTCAAGGAATGGAGCCAACGGGGTAAAATTGACTCAACTCACCTGGTGGAAGGTCGATGACTGCTAAAGTAATCCTGAATCCGTATTCAAATCGCTGGAACTCACAGAAGCGCTGGCACGAAGCCGAGGCTGCGCTTAAAGCCGCGGGTGTGGATTTTGATCTGGTCGTCTCGCAAAAAAAAGGACACATCACGGAACTGGCGGAGCAAGCCGCGCGTGAAAAGTTTTCGCCGATCATCATCGCTGGCGGAGACGGCTCGATTGGTGATACCGCGAATGGCATACTGCAGGTTGCTCAAACGGCAGAGGCAGGGCCGGTCCCACTGGGGATCATGCCGATGGGTTCTGCCAATGACCTGGTCTACACATTGGGGTTGCCAACTGGTCTACAGGAAGCCGCGCAGGTCATTGCAGCGGGGAAAATCAGGGCAATGGATGTTGGTAAGTTGAATGGGCGCTATTTTGTCAACAATTCGGCCGGCTGTTTGGAACCCTACGTGACTACCAAGCACGAAAAGATTCACCGGATCAAAGGAATGATACGCTATTTCGTTGCGGCCCTTCAGGCGATACTGGATAAACCCGAATGGCAGGGAACTGTCAAATGGGATGGCAACGAATTCAGCGGAAAACTTTCTCTATTTTCCGTTGGAAATGGACGCCGGACCGGTGGCTTCTTTATGACCCCGCATGCGGATCTCTTTGACGGAAAGCTGACCCTGGCCTTCGGTTATCGCGGTACGCGTCTTGGATTGTTCCTGGCTCTGCCGCGTGCTTTTAATGAAGATAAGGGAAACTATGTGGAATTAGAGGGCATGCGGGAGGTCGATGCCACGCGGATCTCCATTCATCTCGACAAGCCCTCGCCCGCGCACACAGATGGGGAATTGCTCCCGACATGGATCCAGGACTTTGAATACGAAATTCTTCCAAAGAGTTTGAACATTATCGTGCCGTGAAATGACAACAGAAATTTCTTTCAAACCCCTCAAACGTAATCTATGGACCGATTTGGAGGAACTTTTTGGTCCGAATGGCGCCTGCGCCGGCTGCTGGTGCATGTTTTGGAAACTGCGCGGCAAGGCTTATGAAGAGTCCAAAGGGTATGAAGCGCGGCAAATGCACAAGTCCATTGTGGATACGGGTGTCTCCACCGGCCTGCTGGCTTATCTGCATGGTGAAATTGTCGGATGGATCGCGGTCGAGCCACGTGAGGCATATCTCAAGCTGGCACATTCCCGCGCCCTCAAGCCTGTTGACGACCAACTTGTCTGGTCGGTGACGTGCTTCTTCGTCGCGAAGAAAGCCCGTCGACAGGGGATCACGGTCGAGCTGTTGAAAGCCGCGGTGGAACATGTTAAGAAGCAGGGTGGAAAGATCGTGGAGGGGTATCCGGTGGACGCCCAGAAAGACATGCCGGCTCCCTTTGTGTACACAGGAACTGCTTCGGCATTCCAACAGGCTGGCTTCAAAGAAGTCGCGCGGCGTACTCCCACGCGCCCGATCTTCCGGTTCTTCATCGAAGAATAACTGAATGGCGTTTAAAGATATCCGAAAATCTCGAAAGTGGCTGAGCGCTGAGGAGATTCGTCTCCTTGCGCTCATACTGTTTGTCCTGATTGCTGTACTTGCAGGAAACATTACCCTGACACGAATTTTGCCTGGCGGGGAGTGGCTCTTTATGCGTTGGAGCGGTGCGCGCGCATTTTTCGCAGCGCAAGCCGAGGCAGCCAGGGAAGGCCAAATGGGCGTTCGGAGAATGCCCGATGGACCTGCAACCATTCTCGTTGAACATACGGAACCCTATGGCACAGAGATCGCACAACAGACTCAGGATGTCGCCTACGGACGTCCCGCATTTTCGAGTGAGTATGGGTTTGTGTTGAACGATCCGTTTTTTATTGTGTTGCTTTATACCCCTCTGGCTTTCCTTCCGGATTTTAACCTGGTGCGCGCGCTGTGGATGTTTCTATCCGAACTTGCGTTGGTCGGAACCATGTTATTCGCCTTCAGGCTTGCCGAATGGGAGCCGCCACGCTGGGTGTATATCTTTCTCTTTGTTTTTGGTTTGTTCAGCTATTTCAGTGTTAACGCACTGGCAACCGGAACACCCACGATCATACTGGCATTTCTTTATTTGTGGATCTTGACCGCCCTGCGCTCACACTCGGATGAACTGGCAGGCGCGCTGTTGGTTCTTGTCGCTTACCAATGGGAAATAGGCGGACTGTTTTTCCTCTTCATTCTTTTCTACGTGTTCGCACATCGCCGTTGGAATGTACTGGTAGGCTTTGCCATGGCACTCTTTTTATTGGTTATCATTTCATTTTTGATCTACCCGGGATGGGGACTACCTTATATCCGTGCGGTTCTTTCCGATTGGTATCGCGGTGCAACTATGACGTTTAGC
>DASTJG010000079.1:0-7191 GCA_035716785.1 Anaerolineales bacterium | reverse complement strand
TAACCTTTCTGACACGCTATCAACGTCCATTCATGCTCGCTGGACTCGGTATGAACATTCTTGGCATACTCGTTATGCTGATCATCCTTTATCGTGAGCGTAAAAAACTGGAACCCATTCAGCAGTTACAACCTGTTTTGGAGATCGAATGAAACGTTTTGCATTACCTCTTATCTTGATTCTTATCCTGGCTGCCTGTGCTCCTTCGCAAGTCGCCACGGAGCCGCCCACTCTTCCGCCCTTCAACCAGACTCAGGACAAGCCTGCTACCGTTTCACCGACGGAAGTTGCCCCCGCATCCGGAAGTGATACAAATTCGTCCTCTGAATTAACCCGTTTAGATGAACAGGGTGCAGTCATCGTCGAGGTTACTCCTTTGAACCTGGATACACCGGCTGACAATCTGGAATTCGATGTGGCTATGAATACTCACTCTGTGGATCTAAGCATGGATCTCGCAACCATCTCGGTGCTGTCTACAGATACAGGCGTCACGATCCAGGCTGTGAAATGGGACGCCACTCCCGGCGGCCATCATGTGGAAGGCAAATTGATCTTCCCAGCCGCGCAAGATGGTGCGTCTGTTCTGGAAGGTGCAAGCAAACTTACGCTCACGATCACCAACCTTGACGCGCCTACGCGTGTCTTTGAATGGGAGTTGAATTAACTCCCATCTCGTTCGGGAAAAGGAAATGCAAAGGAGCCCTTGTGTCCACAGATAAGCATCAACTCAGCCGGCGTGACTTTATCAAGGGAACAGCCGCTGCGATCGGCGGCTTGATTGGCGCGCTGACCGGTATCCCGTCGGTGGCGTATCTGCTTTCGCCTGCGACACAGGCTGGGGCGGACGCTTCGCGTGAAGCGGTCATTGCGTTGGGCCCACTGGAAAATTATCCGATTGGAGTTCCCACGCGCTTCGATTTCACGCAGACCAAAGTCAACGGCTGGGAGCGCACGGCGACGAACTATGGTTTGTATGTGATCAGAAAAAGTGAAGACGAAGTGCGGGTCTTCTCCGATGTTTGCACTCATTTAGGTTGCCGCGTGACCTGGCATGCGGATCAGGAGCATTACATCAGCCCCTGTCATGATGGACACTTCGACATTCTGGGTGGTGTAGTGAGTGGTCCTCCCCCGCGCCCATTGGATGAGTTCACCACAAAAATTGAAGAAGGTAATTTGTTTGTCCAGTTGCCACCGTTCAAACGAACTTCATAACTATCACCAGGACCAGCTATGATCACTCGACGTGACTTTCTTAAGTTAGCTGCGCTGGGGACAGGAACACTGGCGTTTCGTCCATTCGCAAAATTATCCCTGCCTGAATTTCCCCAAGGTGACAAACTTGGACGGATCACCGTCGGCAAGATGGATATATTTGCCACGCCGGATGCAAGCGGTCAACCCATCGGTGCGCTGTATGAGGACAATCTAGTTCCCTGGATTCGTGAGGTGGTTGGCTCGATGCCTGGCCGGACCAATCAGCGCTTTGTGGAAACACCCAATGGTTTCATCTGGGGCGGTTATCTTCAGCCCGTACGGAACCAGCCTAACGTCCCGATAACAAATCTGTCTGCAACCAGCCTGGGACCGGGAATGTGGGTGGAGATCACAGTTCCTTATGTCGATTTGATACTGGATAATCCTCCTGCGCGTGCACCCTGGCTGCAATATGTTGCCTCGATCAATCTGCCAGCGCGATTCTACTACAGCCAAATCGTCTGGGCGGATCAAATCAAAGTGGGTGAATCCGGCCAGGTCTGGTACCGGCTGAATGAGAAGTATGGTTCGGGCGATATTTTCTGGGGACAAGCCGAGGCATTTCGTCCGCTGACGGCAGAGGAAATTTCTCCGATCAACCCCGATGCACCCGACAAACGGATTGTCGTGAAAATCCGAGAGCAAACGCTTTCCTGCCTGGAAGGAAATACGGAAGTTCACTTTGCGCGTATCTCCAGCGGCGCGTTGTACGATGCCTGGGGCAATCGCGTGGATGCGTGGGAAACCCCGGTTGGCGAATCGCCCATCTGGCGCAAGACAATCTCCCTGCCGTTGAGCGGAGGCAGTGCTTCCGCGGGGTGGAGTCTGCCTGCAGTTGGCTGGGTCAGCCTGTTCGTGGGGACAGGAGTCGCGATCCACTCGACCTACTGGCACAACAATTATGGCGAGCCATCCTCGCGCGGCTGCGTCAACGCCAGCCCCGAGGACGCGAAATGGATCTTTCGCTGGAGCCTGCCTCAGGTCCCGTATGACCCGGGCGATGTGACCGTTGAATGGCCAGGAGGCACAAAGGTCATTGTCGAGGAAAAAGTAGTTTAGTCTCCACAGCTTTTATCCAGGCGTATATAAAATATCCAGAGATATAGATGCGAAAGATACACCCGGAAGACCTTTCGGTAAAACAGACAGGCAAGATAGCTTATGATAAATGTAACGGACGCATTCCCGAAACAGATTCGTGTAAACATCTAAAAACAAACGCTTCCTGCGTGTAAGGCAATTTCCCTGTTGATCGTACTTACTCTGGCTGTGCTAAAATCCGTAAGCTAGATATGGATATTCTTGCTGCTTTTTTTAAAACCAACCAGGCCATCATCTACTTTGCTTATGGGCTGGTCTTCTTTGTCATGGGACTGGCAATTGCATTGCAGAGTCGCCAATTCTCGCGCCTGGAACTGGCACGCAGTCTGAATTGGCTGGCTGCCTTTGGCATTCTGCATGGATTGAACGAATGGGGCGATCTTTTCATCCCCATTCAGGCAACGTACCTTTCCGCACCGCTTGTGAATCTTCTTTACGTCATTCAACTTGTTCTGCTGGCTATTTCGTTTACATCGTTATTCTCATTTGGAGTTTCTTTGCTGAAGCCATCAGGAACACTCAAATGGCTTTCCGCCGCGCCCACGATTCTGTTCGTCGCGTGGGTGTTTATCACTTTCTTCATCCTGACGACCCTCTATCAGGATGAAATGACATGGCATCACGTTTCCAGCGCGTTTGCACGCTATTTCATTGCCTTTCCGGGCGGAGTTCTGGCAGCGTACGGTCTGCGCGAACATGCAAAACTACGTATCCTGCCTCTGGGAGTCCCATCCGTCTACAATGCCTTGCGCATCAGCGGTGTCTCACTCGCCGTGTACGCAGTATTAGGTGGGTTGGTGCCAGCGTCCATTTCGTTTTGGCCAGGGAATGTGGTCAACACGGAGACGTTTGAAATGTGGATGGGTGTCCCGCCTCTGGCATTTCGCACTCTGATCGGTCTTATCCTGGCGATCTCCACAATCCGTGCATTGGAGGTGTTCAACCTGGAGACTGAGCGACGTATCGAAAGTCTGGAACGCGTTTCAATTGTCAATGCGGAACGCGAACGTATCGCACGCGACCTGCATGATGGCGCGATCCAAAAGGTATATACTGCGGGATTGTTGGTTCGGTCCATCTCCAAATTGGCGGAACCCCAGAGCGAAATCTCACAACGGACTGAACGAGCGGTTGAGGCCCTCAGCGACGCGGTGACAGAACTGAGGATCAATCTGGAGGCTTTGCATAAAGAGACATCTGTTCCGGTCCAGCCCCTGGTTAACCTGCTAAACTCGGTGGCTGTGAATCCGCACTATACCGCGATGCTAAACATTAAACTGGAGACAAACCTTCAACCAGACTTCAGCCTCTCGCCAGTACAAAGCGGACATGTGATGGCGGTCGTCAATGAAGCCGTGGCAAACATTTTGCGTCATGCGCGAGCCCGTCAAGTTCACATTCATGCGGAAGGAAATGATGGAGTCCTGCGCATTACAATCCATGACGATGGAGTTGGTTTTACGCTGGACTCATCCACTGGTTATGGTCTGCGGAATATGCATGACCGCGCCCACCTACTGAATGGCACACTCGAAATTGACAGCAAACCAGGTAAAGGTACAGTGATCACGCTTGAAATCCCTCAGGAAGAACAAAGATGAAAAAAATCCGTGTCTTAATTGTGGATGATCACCATATTGTTCGCATGGGATTGATGACGATCATCAATGACCAATCGGGAATGGAAGTCGTGGGCGAAGCCGGCAATGCAATTGAAGCCCTCAGGGAGGTGGAACGGCTCCAGCCGGATGTCGTTCTGATGGACATTCGGTTGCCGGGCGAGAGCGGCATCGAAGTCACGAGCCAGATCTCGAAACGCTTCCCACAATCCAAGGTGATTATGCTGACATCCTTCGCCGATGATAGCATGATCTTTCGCGCCATCAGTGCCGGAGCAGTGGGATACGTCTTGAAACAGGTGGAGGATGAGGATCTATTCAAGGCGATCAGCGTGGCGGCGCGCGGGGAATCGGTCCTTGACCCAGCCGTGACCTCGAAATTGATCGCGCGCTTGAGAGCGTCGGAACGTAAAGGTGACGAGGATGCTTTTCGCGATTTGTCCGAGCGTGAGTTGGACGTGCTCAACCTGGTGGCAAAAGGGAAAACAAATGCGGAAATTGCGGAAAGTCTTAACCTGAGTGATCGAACAGTGGGAAATTACGTCGGTACCATTTTGCAGAAACTTCATCTCATCAATCGGATCGAGTTGGCTACCTATGCTGTGGAGCATCATCTCTCTGATCGAATGGCAAAAGAATAGCGCAAGACCAGGTCCTGCGCTATTAACAAGCGATCGCCCGCTGAATTAGCAGGCGATCGCTTCTGTTTTTTGGGACTATTCAGCACCCAGCAGCATCGACCAGACGGGCGGGAAGGTAAAGATCAAGCCGACGGCGACCAGTGCCATTGCAACAATGGCAATGCGGCCGAAGTTGGTCTCTTTGCCCTTCCAGAGGGAGTTCAGGATCACCCAGGAAAGGAAGAAGGCAATGATGCCCAGGCTGGATTTACCCATCAAAGGGCCAACGGGGTTATACCAGTTCATCAGGGTTTTAATCCCTTCGCTCGCTTCACTACCAAAGGTCAAGAGTCCGAGCACGGCAGAACCAATTCCACCTGCCAGCAGGGCGGCGGCAACGGGGCCATTGGGTTTGTCAATTTCAGCAGTAGTCATAAGATATACTCCTTTTCAAAGGTATGCAGGTCTAGCGGACCGGGGCGGCCTTGGTGATGAAGGCGCCAAACATGCCGGCGACCGAGGCGGCGAAGAAAGCAACTGTGAAGAAAATCATTACCCAGCGGCGAATTTCCGGCTTCTTGGCCAGCGACACGCCGTAATACTGCACGGCGAAAGCAACGACAGTGGCGGCCAGTGGTGAAATGAAAGCGACGTGTTCTTTCCATTCCATGCCAAACTTATGCCAGAAGGCTGTGCTTTCATTGGCCAGCAAGAGGTACCTGGGGAAGTTCGTCAGGTCAACGGTCCCTTCCGGGGGAGCAGCGCGGTACAGGGGGTAGGCAATATAGGTGCCGCTAAAGACCGCCAGCCAGACGGCAATCGCCAGCACCCACAGGAAAATGCGCAGGCGGTTGACGTTCGCGCTGGCGCCTTCCGCGGTGAGCCACTCAGGTTTCATCATATACACGCCGTACAGAGCGCCAGCAAAGCCGAGCAGGAAGATAAAGCCAAAGACCATGCCGTGCACCGTTGTCCATAATTCGTTTATGTTCATATGGGTTCTCCTTCTTGATGCGAATTTGAATCCATTGTAGGGCGGTCGGGGCTGCAAGCGTAGAGCAACCTTACTCTAATTGAGTAGAGTAAAGTGACGTGTAATTGAAGCAACTCAATGAAATCAAGCACGCAGCGATCGCATTCGCTATAAAAAGCATGTTCAGCGTAAGCGCTCAATACGCGATCCTAGATACTTGAATTGAAGAACTGGATCTCTGTGGCGAAACTACGAAATCACGATTGTGAATTTGTGTGGATCGCTCATGAACTCATCCCGGCAGCCCTTTGCACAGAAGTAGTAGTTTTGCCCTTCCCATTCCAAGCGGACCGCGTTCTCGCGTTCAACAGACATGCCGCAAACCGGATCCACCGCCATGGTCACCGTTTCTTTAAACTCGCCATCCTCAAGCCACAAGACGCGGTCAGCAATGTCTTTGATGCGCTGGTCATGCGACACGATGACAACGCTGCGGCCACCTGCCCCGCCGCCATTCGCGGGGTGCTCTTTGGCGATCCGTCTCAGCAGGCGCATGATCTCATGACCAATCTTCGAATCCAGGTTGGCAGTAGGCTCGTCAGCCAGGATCAAGGTTGGATCGTTGACCAGGGCGCGGGCGATGGCGACGCGTTGTTTTTCGCCTCCCGATAATTTTTCAGGCAGAAAATTCAATCGCTCGCCGAGACCAAGCTCAGTCAAGATCGAAGCAGCCTTTCGGCGCGCCTCACCCGATTTGGCACCCGCGAGTTCCGATACGAGGGCAACGTTCTCCAGGGCAGTTAACGCCGAGAGCAAGTTGAAATCCTGAAAAATGAAACCGAATTGTTTGAGGCGAATATCCGGCAGGCGGTTCTCTGCCAGCGTGCTGATCGTTGTGCCGTTTAACCGGATCGTCCCTTCCGTCGGCTTGAGTAGAGCGCCGAGCATGGATAGCAGGGTTGTCTTGCCCGAACCCGAGGGCCCCATGATCAGCACGACCTCACCTGGGTTGACAGATAAAGATACATCGCGAACGGCAGTGACTTCAGTTGCACCAGAGCCATACCGTTTGGTGACGTGAGTGACTTGCAGAGTCTCGCCCTGAGAAGAATTGTTTATCATTTTTTACCTGCCTCGAAACACCATGGCCGGATCCAGTCCGGTGATCTGGCGAATGGGAATCATTGCCGACAGCGCGGCAATCACCAGAGAAACACTTCCCACCTTGACCAGCGAGTCCCAGCTGACCTCCAACGCCAGGTTCGACCCCAGAGTGGGGATGACCAAAGCCAGAGACAAAGTGATAGCCAATCCAAAGAAGAAGCCGAGGATGACACTCAGGAATGCCTGCGCCAAAACCGTTAAGTAGAGATGTGTACTACGCGCGCCGAGCGCTTTCAACATGCCATACTCCCGACGGCGCGCGAGGGTGGATGTATATACAGTCAGCGCCATCACTGCCAACCCGATCAGAAATCCGATCAGGTTCATAATGGTCACGACATCCGTGCTCATATCTTTGATCACGCGGCGCTCCTGCCGGGCAAAGTCTTCTCTCATCTGGGCAGTAACATCCCTGACCTGGGATTCGATGCGGGCCGCCACAGTTTCCGGAGAT
>DASTJG010000078.1:0-7813 GCA_035716785.1 Anaerolineales bacterium | reverse complement strand
TCCTATCATCCGCGCGTTGGACTCATCCTGGGTTCCGGGCTGAACAGCCTGGCTGATTCCATTAAAAAGCCGGACATTATTCCTTATCGTGAATTGCCCAACTGGCCGATTTCGACAGTCTTCGGCCATGCAGGACAGTTGGTAATTGGTGAACTCGAAGGGCAAACCGTCTTCGTGATGCAGGGCCGTATTCATTTTTACGAGGGCTACAGCATGTCGCAGATCACTCTGCCAGTGCGTGTGATGCTGCGCCTGGGATTGGAGATGATGTTTGTTACCAACGCGGCTGGTGGCGTGCACCCTGATTTTGTGCCAGGCGATGTGATGCTGATCACCGATCACTTGAATCTGGTCGGCATGACAGGCGCCAACCCTCTCATGGGCCCAAACATTGATGAACTGGGTCCCCGCTTCCCGGATATGAGCCAGGCTTATGACCGCAAGTTGATGGCGATAGCCCGACAGGTCGCCTCGAATGAGAACATCACTTTGCGCGAGGGTGTCTATTGTGCTCTGAGCGGACCTTCCTTTGAGGGACCCGCGGATCTGCGTTTCCTGCGCGTTGCCGGCGCGGATGCGGTTGGCATGTCTACCGTTCCGGAGGTGATCGTGGCGCGGCATGGCGGCATGCGCGTATTGGGCCTTTCGGGAATCAGCAACAAAGCCAATCTGGATGGTTCAACAGCAACAACCCATGAGGAAGTCATCGAAGCTGGCAGGATCATTACGCCGAAGATGGAAAAGATCGTCCGTGGTGTATTGTCAAAGATCCCGCCGCAGGCGGGGTAAGCCTTAACATAGAAACAATATGGGTCCCGTTTATCGCACTCTGGCGAACTATGAGTCGCTGATTTACATCGCGCTGGCAATCGGGGCAATGTTTGCTTTTCGACGGATGTGGCGGGCCTGGCGTGAGTGGCGCGATTCCGTCTATGGATTGGAACGCGAATTTGCTTTGCGCAGGCTTGGACAGGCGACTGCGGCTGCATTTGTTGTGCTGACCCTCATATTTGTGGAGTTCTTTATTGCCACGTTCATCGCGCCGTCTCTGCCTGCTTCCGATATATTGGCCACTCCTACACTGGATCTGCTTCTCACTCCTGCCGGAACACTGTCCCCCGTGGAAGAAACGCAAGCCGCCCTTTCGCCGGTCACCCAGGAGGTTCCGAGCGGCATGAGCGGCTGTATTCCCGACAAGATCATGATCACCTCACCAGAACCGGGAGCTCCTGTCAGTGGGACGGTGAATATTGCCGGAACAGCCAATGTCCCGAACTTCGGGTTTTACAAATATGAGGTTGTCCAGATGGGGAAACAAAACTGGGCGACGATCTCAGCGGGGCGCGAGCCCAAGGTCAACACGACATTGGGTCCCTGGAACACCACCTCGCTGACGAACGGTGATTATTTTCTGCGACTGGTGATCACAGACAATGTCGGTGTGGCGCTTGAGCCCTGTGTGATCGCGGTACGCGTAGTGAACCAATAATGGAGGAAGCGTGACTTCGTTTGAGATCCGCCCCACAAATGCAAATGACATCCCGCGCCTGATCGCGCTGGACCATTCCTGTTTGAGCGATTACGTCTGGCAACTGGAGTTGCGTCGCGAGCCCGGACAGGTCACCGCTAATTTTCGTGAAGTGCGATTGCCGCGCTCGGTGGAAGTGAAGTATCCACGCGATCCTCATACCTTAGCCGACGAGTGGTCGCGTCGCGACCTGGTACTGGCGGCTGTCCATAACGGCATGCCGGTCGGTTATCTCTGCGCGGTGAGGGGAAGCGCCTCGGCGGTGGCATGGGTGACCGACCTTGCCGTGGCACCTGACCAGAGGCGAAAAGGAGCGGCTTCTGCCCTTTTAACGGCGACCCAGGCCTGGGTGGTGGAAAGAGGCGTGCGGCGTCTTGTCCTGGAAATGCAGTCGAAAAACCAGGCTTACATTCGCCTTGCACAAAAATTTGGGTATGAGTTCTGCGGGTATAATGACCAGTATTACCCAACACAGGATGTGGCACTGTTCTTTGGAAGAGCAGTAAAATCATAGTCCCGGTGCTCTTCGGGAAAACGTTGGAAGGTATGCATGTTTAACGGTTGGCTCGATGGATTATTGGTGGGGATCAAAACGATCAACAACATTTTAACGGCCGGTATCGCGATCACAGCGTTTTCGCTGTTCCTGTATGCCTTGTCGTTTAATTTGCGTGACCGGGTTGCCCGCTCCTTTGCCATCATCCTTTTATGTGTGGTTGTGGTCTTCACCACCGAAGCTCTGCAAAACAAGTCCATTCCGGACTGGGGGCTCGAGTTGCTTTTGCGTCTTCAATGGGTGGGGATCATCTTTTTGCCTCCCTCCTACTTACATCTTTCCGATGCGCTGCTTGTGACTGCCGGCCGACCCTCGCGCGGCCGCAGGCGTCTGGCAGTGCGTCTCGTCTATGTTGTTTCACTGGCGTTTTTGCTGCTGTTGATTGCAGGAATGCTCGTTGGCCCGCTTGTGCCAAATGGACAACCTGCGCCGCATTTACAACGCACCCTTTGGATTGACTTTTTCACCGTTTACTACATGGCAATCATGGTTTGGGCAGGGGGGAACTTTATTCGCGCCTTTGCCCGGATGTTGACGCGTTCCGGCCAGCGCAGAATGTTGTATCTGATGGCCGGCGCGACGGCCCCGGCGCTCGGTTCGTATCCATACCTTTTGTTTGGTTCGGGCCTGGCGGCAAAATATCCAATTTTCTTCTGGAGCACGGCTTTCATCATTAACGTGCTTGTGGCGATCCTGATCATCGTCATGGCGTACGCGGTTGCATTCTTTGGCGTTTCATGGCCCGACCGCGTCGTCAAAAGCCGCCTGTTCAAATGGCTGTTGCGCGGACCTGTGGCTGCGTCCCTGGCGCTGGCATTAATGACGATCGTGCGCCGCGCCGGTGTATTGTTCGATGGGCAAGAGTACTCCGCTTTCGTTCCGCTGACTGTGGTAGTGACCGTTCTGATGTTCGAGCATGCGGTCACTTTGTTTTCTCCGCTCTGGGAAAAGCTGTTGTTCTTCGGGCGCGATCATGCTGAACTCCAATTACTGCAAAACATCGAAGAACGGCTCCTGACGCGTGGTGACTTGCAGCAGTTCCTGGAGACGGTGCTTGCCGCACTGCGTGATCACTTGCAATCCCCTTGCGCATTCGTCGCTGCACTGGATGGAGATGAACTGACTTTGAGTGTTGTGGCCGGGAATCGGGCCTTGCTGGAAAAGGAGGACCTGGACGAAGCCCTGGAGGTGGTCAGTCACAACGGTGAAAACGGCAGGCATGAATTTACCTGGGGTGGTTTTTGGATACTGCCTCTTCATCAGCGCAGAGTAAATGGTGACCGTGATGAAATCCGCCCGCTGTTGGGTTTATTGGGTGTGGCGCGCAAGGGGAACCGCACCATGGATAAAGACCAGCGCGATGCGGTCTGGCTGCTGGCGGATCGTGCCGCGCTGGCCCTGGAAGATCGCCAGTTGCAGCAGCGCGTGTTCCGCTCCCTGGAAGATCTGCAGCCCCAAATTGACATGCTTCAGCGCATGCGGGCAGCCGGTCGTTACGATACCCATGCCACGGTTCTGACCGCGCCTCTTCCGGGCGAAGCAGATCTGGCAGAGTGGGTCAAGGATGCTCTTACGCATTACTGGGGCGGACCGAAATTGACGAATAGCCCGTTGATGAAGCTAAAGATCGTTCAATTGCTGGCGGAGGAGCATGAAGGCAATGCTCCCAATGCTCTGCGAGCCTTGTTGCGCAAGGCCGTGGACCAGGTGAGGCCGGAAGGCGAACGACGATTTACCAGTGAATGGATTCTTTACAATATTTTGGAAATGAAATTTATCGAGGGACGCAAGGTGCGCGAAGTGGCGGGCAGACTGGCTATGTCTGAAGCTGATCTTTATCGTAAGCAACGCGTGGCAGTGGAAGCGGTCGCGCGTGCGATCCTCGATATGGAACAAAACGAAGCATTACAGTAAGGAGAATCGCATGGAAGCCAATAGCAGTAACGCAAAACGCAAGTATGAGAATCCAATGCCGGTCACAGATGAGGGTTGGTGGGAATCGGTGCTGGCAGAAGAGCGCCAGTATGCGCCTCCCCGCCCGCCGCAGGGGGGCATGAAACCCAAAGTTGCCGTCCAGGCACAGGTAAAAGCCGAGCCGCTGCCCACGGTCCCGGCTATCCAGACGGATTGGGACGCGATCAAGGATTTGTATGCCCATGATCGCATCGTTGAAATGAAGGTGTCCGGCCATAATCGCGGCGGCCTGCTTGTGGAAAAAGATGGCATCTCAGGATTTATCCCCTTTTCACATTTGATCGAGCTGGCTGGCAAGGAGCAGGAAACCAACCGCGAGATCAGTCTGGAGGCGTATGTTGGCAAGGCATTGAGAGTCAAGGTCATTGAATGTGTACCGGAAGAGGGACGCGTTGTCTTTTCAGAGCGGGCAGCGCTGGCTGAACCCGGAAAACGAGCTGAATTGTTCCACCAGCTTCAGGCAGGTTCACGTGTCAGGGGGATCGTTACGAACATCACGGATTTCGGTGTCTTCGTGGATCTGGGCGGCGTGGAGGGGCTGATCCATATCTCTGAATTATCGTGGGGACGTGTTTCTCATCCCAACCAGATCGTCAAACTGGGTGAGGAGATCAATGTCCAGGTACTGGATGTCTCTGCAGAGCGCTGCAGGGTTGCGCTCAGTTTGAAGCGTATCACTACCAACCCCTGGGAGCACGCTTCCACGGAATTTCCTATCGACACGGTCCATAACGCGGTCATCACCAGCGTAATGTCCTACGGGGCCTTTGCCCGCATCGAAGCGGGTGTCGAAGGATTGATCCATGCTTCCGAAATGGCGCTGGCACCTAATCAGACTCCGCGTGATATTCTTTTTGATGGACAGGAACTTAAGGTTCGCATTTTACACGTCGACGCGGCACATCAACGCATGGGGTTGAGTCTGCTGTTGCAGAATGGTGCCTAAACGGATGATCGATCAGTAATGTCAAAGAGTTCCAAGCCACAGACCGTCTACGAGTCAGAAATCCGCGACGATTGGCTCGACCGTGTTGCGCGTTTCAACCAGCACTTTGGTCGCTTTGCTCGTGACGCGTTTGGTTTGGTGCTGCTCGCGATCGCGCTCATGACCTTTCTCGCCCTGGCTGAGTTCACGGAAGGTGTGCTGCTAACACCCTGGGCAGAAGCGCTTTCATTGGGGTTTGGATGGGGGGCCTATCTGATTGTCATTGCAATTGGTTATTGTGGATACATTTTGCTGCGCCATAGTCCGGCTCCATTGTCGTGGGGGCGCCTGATTGCCCTCGAACTCGCTGCATTCCTGACCCTGGCGTTGTTCTCTGCCATCGGAGGCCTTTTAGGCAAAGATTCCCTCCTGCGCGTGGAAGCTGGAATGGATGGTGGTTTTGTCGGCTGGGCATTGGTCCAGCTGTTTTGGCGGCTGGGACAAACAGGTGGGACTCTTTTGTTGTTTGTATTGTGGCTTCTCACGGCGATGAGCGGCTTTAATTTGTGGGCGCTGCTCGAGCGTTCGCTGCTGAAGCTTGCAGGCGAGACACCGCAAGTGGAAGCGGTTGCCCAGCCTGAGGTCCAGCCGGAAGCGCCTGCTGAGGAGGAGAAGAAAGAAAGGCAGCCGCGCAAGAAGTCCACACCGCTGCCGCCCGAGTTCCGAAAATCGCTCAAGGTCTCGGAGCATCAGGATAAGAAACCTGCCTCGCCGCGCGAGCGCGACGAGCATTTACCTGCCCTGAGCATTTTGCTGGCAGATCAAAACACGCGCCCCGATGAACGAACGATCAATCAGACGGCCGGTATGCTCGAAAAGACGCTGGCTGAATTTGGGATCGTCGCCACCGTGATCGGCTTTCGGATCGGCCCCACGGTGACGCAGTTTGCCGTGCAGCCAGGGTTTATGAAACGGGCGGGCAGTGCGACCGAGGAGGAAGACCAACAGATCAAGGTGCGCGTGGCGCAGATCGCTTCGCTGCAAAAGGATCTGGCGCTGGCCCTCGCAGCGGAACGTTTGCGCATCGAAGCGCCGGTGCCGGGGAAACCGTACATTGGCATCGAAGTGCCGAACTCGCACACCGCGGTAGTCCGAATGCGCTCCATTCTCGAGACGGATGCATTCCACAAAATTGGCACGCCACTGGCGATGGCCTTGGGCCGCGATGTCTCCGGTCAGCCGGTGGTGGCAGACCTGGCGCGTATGCCGCACTTGTTGATCGCGGGCGCGACGGGTTCCGGGAAATCGGTGTGCATCACCGCCCTGGCAGCCTGCCTGGCGATGAACAATCCGCCCGAAGACCTGCGCATGGTCATGATCGATTCGAAGATGGTCGAGTTGCTGCGCTTCAATGGCTTGCCGCACCTTTACGGGAAAGTGGAAACCAACATCGAACGTATTCTCGGTGTGCTGCGCTGGGTGGTCGTGGAAATGGAGCATCGCTACCGGCTGCTCGAAGCCGCGCATGCCCGTGACCTCGAAACGTACAATCGCCGGATGGCGCGTAAAAAGGAAGGCACGCCTCTGCCGCGCATTGTGGTGTTGATCGACGAGTTGGCCGACCTGATGATGTCCGCGCCGGACCAGACCGAGCATAACCTGGTGCGCCTGGCCCAAATGGCGCGCGCCACGGGCATTCATTTGATCGTTGCCACGCAGCGACCTTCCACGGACGTGGTGACCGGTTTGATCAAGGCCAACTTCCCGGCGCGGCTGGCGTTTGCCGTTGCCTCGGGGATAGACAGTCGCGTGATTCTCGACTATACCGGTGCGGAGAGTTTGCTGGGACGCGGCGATATGCTTTTTCTGAATCCCGAAGTGGGTAACCCGGTCCGTGCGCAGGGCGTCATGATCACAGACATGGAGATTGAGCGTTTGATCGCCCACTGGCAAAAAGCGGTGGAGGTTTCCACCGAGGCGCCGCCCTGGGAAAAACTGCTGACCGAGCCGGAAGAGAATGAAGATGAAGGGCTTATCGAAAAGGCGATTTTGATCGTTCGGCAGAGTCAGCGCGCCTCCGCTTCCCTGTTGCAGAGACGGCTGCGGATCGGTTATCCGCGCGCCGCGCGTTTGCTCGATCAACTCGAGGAGATGGGCGTGGTTGGACCCTCGCAGGGTGGAGGCAAGGAACGGGATGTTTTGCTCGGACCACCGGATGAGGATGAAGAAGAAAGTGTTAAGTAGAGTATTTGTAAACTCTAAAATTCAAACTCATTTGTTTTGCTGTTATCATTACCCACTGTTTGGAGGAGTTTGATGGAGAAGACTGTCGAGGGTATGCCAATCAAAAAAACACTTACAGACTACTTGCGCCTGTGGTTCAAATGGTTCCTGGATCCACTGGGCGGTTTTTTCAATCGGCTGGGGATCACGCCCAATGCGATGACCATGCTGGGGTTGCTTGGCAACGCTGTTGGTGCGTATTATCTGGCGCGCGGGGAAATGCTGACAGGTGGACTCTTCGTCCTGTTGATGACCCCCATCGATGCGCTGGATGGAACGATGGCGCGCCTGCGCGGTGAATCAAGCGATTTCGGCGCCTTCGTCGATTCGGTCACCGACCGTTACTCTGAATTGATCATTTATGGTGGGCTCCTGTATCACTTCCTCGATCGCGGTGATGCACTGGGTGGCTTGCTCGTCTTTGGCGCGGCCGCAGGATCGGTGCTGGTCTCTTACGTCAAAGCGCGGGCGGAAGGTCTGGGATACGAAGCGAAGGTCGGCTTGCTGACGCGCGTCGAGCGTTACCTTGTCCTGGCGCCCTCTTTGG
>DASTJG010000077.1:0-4280 GCA_035716785.1 Anaerolineales bacterium | reverse complement strand
TCCGGACAGGCAACAGCGCGGTTCCTGAGACGTGAATATCCGTGCGGGACGCGTGTCCATGTCTTTGGAATGAACGCCCTCAAACAGGCATTGACCGACGAGGGTTTTGTTTTGGCGGATGAGCATGTTCAGTTGGTGGTTGCCAGCATGGACCGCGAGTTGACGTACGACAAACTTAAGAGGGCAAGCCTGTTGATCCGTGCGGGGGCGAGATTTATTGCAACCATTCTCGATCCAACCAATCGGGCCGAGGAGGGGCTGCTGCCGGGCACCGGCTCGATGATCGCAATTCTAGAGACGGCTTCCGGCGTGAAACCACAGGCGATTGGCAAGCCGGAACCGATCATGTACCAGCTTGCCATGGAGCAGATGCATGCTCAGCCTGAATCCACGGCTGCGATCGGGGACCGTGCCGATACAGACATCCTGGGCGGGAAACTGGCTGGTCTTACCACAATCTGTGTATTGTCAGGTTCTTCAAATCGAGCCGAGGCGGAAGCCTTCGGCGCGGATATGATCTTCGAAGACATCGCCCATCTGCTGGAGACCTGGAAGCATCCAAAAAACTGAACGTGCGACAGTCTCTCCAGCCGGTCAAACTGCACGATCAGTTCAGAGTCTGAGTAAAGGATCCCAACCATGAACGAGTTAACGCATCTGGTCTCATCGCAAAACAGACTCGGAGAAACTCCGATCTGGTCGCCCGAAGAGAATGCCTTGTACTGGGTCGATTGGGGAGGCAAGCCCACCTGCCGGTTCGAGCCGGCCATGGGGGATTTCAAAACCTTCCCGACAAGCCTGCCCGTGACAGCATTGGCGCGGCGGGCTTCGGGAGGGTTGATTGCCATTGCCTTTCAGGGACTGTACGGATGGGAACCCGGGACCAACGAGTTCAAGCTCATCTATGGTCCGCCCGAGCCGGATAATCCGAATATCTGCTACAACGATGCCGCGGTGGATCGACAGGGACGGTTACTGGTGGGAACGGTGGACATGCAGGATCCATTTTTACCGGATGGTTCCCTGTACCGGCTGGACCCCGATGGTTCGTTGCATAAGCTTGACACAGGCTACGCCACTGCAAACGGGATCGGACTCAGCCCGGATGGAAAGACCGTTTACGTGGCAGACCAGCGCCACAATCAGATCATCGTCCTGGACTACGACATCGTCAGCGGAACGGTCAGCAATCGCCGTCTGTTTGCGTGCGTGCCGGAAAATGAGGGCATGCCCGATGGACTGATCGTCGATGCCGAGGGCTTTGTCTGGAATGGGCACTGGGATGGCTGGCAGCTCACACGTTATGATCCCGCCGGCCGGATCGAACGCCAGATCCGTTTCCCCGTACAACATGTCATCTCCTTCGCGTTCGGAGGCAAAGACCTCGATGAACTCTTTGTTACAACCTCCGCCTGGGAGTTTGGGGATGAACAGCGTAAGCAGCAGCCCTGGGCCGGTGACCTGCTCCGTGTGGATACGGGAATCAAAGGGTTGATCGAACCTGCGTTTGCAGGATAGAGCAGATAACGAAGTTGGGCGTAATCTTCTTCGTGACCGATCCGAAGATCGAGAAAACGCATACTCACTTCCAAGAGATTTCCTCCATGAAAAACTTCTTTGCGGCTGAAAAACAAAGACGGTCACTTTTGTTTTTCGTGGTTATCCTGGTACTGCTCAATAGTTGCAGGGTCCCAGCCTCGACGAACAGTCCTTTGCCGAGCGAGACTGCCAGTCCCATGCCGACGATCTCGGCTCCGACAAACACCCCGGAGGAGCGCCTGTCACAACCGGGGAACTACGCGGGCTATTCTCAACCGCTGTATGAAGGAAGGATTTCATCATCGCAGTACATCCCAATGCGCGATGGAACAAAATTGGCGGCGCTCATCCTGCGGCCGGCTCAGGATGGAAAGCTGGTGACCACGCCCTTGCCGGTGATCTGGACACATCACCGCTACCATCGCGAGGGGATATTCAACTGGCATCACCTGCAAACTGTATTGAAGTATGGCTATGTGATTGTCTCGGTGGATGTACGCGGCAGCGGGGCTTCCTTTGGAACGTATCGAGATCTGTTCTCACCCGAAGAAACACGCGACGCCTACGACATTACCGAGTGGCTTGCGGTACAACCCTGGTCTGACGGGAACATTGGCATGTTTGGCCGGTCGTATATGGGCATCACCCAATTCATGGCGGCCAGCACAGCGCCGCCTCACCTGAAGGCGATCTTCCCCGAAATGTCTGAGTTCGATCGTTATTCCTTTAACTATCCGGGCGGCGTGTTCCATGATGATTTCTTCCGCGAGTGGGGGAATATGATAGCCAGGTTGGATTCTGATGGTTCGCCTGTCAATGAAGATCCGGATAAGCTCATGCTGCAGGAAGCCCTGAAGGAACATGCAGGCAATCTGGATGTGTTGAATGCGTATTTGCATTTGCCTTACCGCGATAGCGCGTTTGCACCGACCGGCACGCAGACCTATATCACCAACAACCCAGCGAATTACCTGAATGAGATCCGGAGTTCCGGTATCCCCGTATACCATTGGGGGGGCTGGTATGACATGTTCCCCAAGCATGCGTTCTTGTGGTACAGCAACCTGACGAATCCTCAAAAAATCGTGATCGGGCCCTGGGCGCATCCGCAATTGGGGCACCTCGATCTTGCCATAGAAGAAGTGCGCTGGTATGACTACTGGCTCAAAGGGATTGACAATGGGGTGATGAGCGAAGCGCCCATTTATTACTACACCATGGGGGAGGAGCAGAACTCTGGCTGGCATTCAGCCTGGCAGTGGCCCTTGCCCAATCAAAAGCTCACCAGCTACTATTTCGACGGCACAAAATCAGACAGCGTAGACTCTGTCAATGACGGGAGTCTAAGTCTGGATTTGCCTGTAACGACTAGCGGCGTAGATGAGTATCTTGTGGATTACTCTACGACTTCCGGCACGGCCACCCGTTGGTCGGCCGGATACGATGTCCTATCGCCGATTTACCCCAACACGATGATGTTCAATGATGAAAAAGGATTGACCTATACCACACCGCCTTTATCGGCTGAGGTCGAGGTCACCGGTCACCCGGTTGTCCATCTTTGGGTCACCTCTTCCGCCAAAGACGGAGATTTCTTTGTGTATCTGGAAGATATTTCCGAAGCCCGATATTCAAAATACATCACGGAGGGCAATCTACGCGCCTCCCACCGGGCCCTTTCCACAGCACCTTTTGAGTACCTGGGACTGCCTTATCATCGCAGCTATGCGGAAGATATCGCCGATCTGCCCGATCAGCCGGTTGAACTGGTTTTCGATCTGTTGCCCACATCCTATATCTTTGATGCCGGTCACCGGATTCGGGTAACGATCACCTGCGCGGATAAGGATACTGCTCTGACCCCGCAGCTGGATCCTCCCCCCACGATTCACCTGTATCGTGATGCCGAGCATGCCTCGTACATTGTGCTGCCCATTATTCCCGACCCGTGATGTTGACCCAGAGTCGAAGGACGAGTCTGCGTAAAAATTCTATGAAGCAGGTCATATGAACTATCTAACCTTAGCCGAAATTTTACATCCCTGTGTGGGACAAAGCTGGGCAGTGGGAGCTTACGACACCTGCAATCTTGAGATTACACAAGCCATTGTGGATGCGGCGGCAGCCGATCAGGCACCCGCGATCATCATGATCTACCCACATCATACGCCGCAGGACTCCTGGCCTACGCTGGTACGACTCATCGAGGCGGAAGTCGAACGAACACGCATTCCGGCCGCGCTGGTGCTCGACCACGCCAAGACGCTGGACCAGATCGAGTATGCGCTTGAACTTGGATTCTCAGGAGTCATGATCGATGCTTCCCTGGCACCGCTGGATCAAAACATTGCACTCACCCGTCAGGCGGTGGAACTTGCCCACGCAAAAGGTGTAGCGGTGGAAGCTGAACTGGGACACGTAGGTCAGGGTGAAGAGGTCCTCACGGAAGACCAGCAACAGGCACATCTGACCCGTGTGGATGAAGCGAAGCGTTTTGTTGAGGAGACCGGTGTGGACGCGCTGGCCGTCTCGATCGGTACGCTGCATGGCCTGTATCGAGGTACACCGCATCTTGACTTCGAACGCATTGCACAGCTTCGGGCAGCCTGTCCGATTCCGCTTGTGCTCCATGGCGGCTCCGATACTCCGGACCCTGATATTCGTCGAGCCATTGAAACCGGCATCGACAAGATCAATATCTGGACCGATGTACGCATCCCCTTTTTGCAGGCCTTGAAAGA
>DASTJG010000076.1:0-10099 GCA_035716785.1 Anaerolineales bacterium | reverse complement strand
CCGGCGTCGGTGAGAGCTTGTTTAAGGGGAGCAATCGTCCGGTCGACGAGGTCGGCCGTCAATTGTTCGAGCTTGGCGCGCGTGAGAGTCATCACCAGATGTTTGGGTCCGCTGGCATCGGCAGTCAAATAGGGGAGATTGATCTCGGTCTGCATGGTCGTCGAAAGCTCGATCTTCGCCTTTTCCGCGGCTTCCTTCAAACGCTGCAGCGCCTGACGATCGTTGTGCAGATCGATACCGTTATCTTTTTTGAACTGCTCGATGAGGTAATCCATGACGCGAATATCAAAGTCATCGCCGCCGAGGAAGGTATCACCGCTCGTGGCACGCACCTGGAAGACGCCGTCGCCCACATCGAGGATGGAAATATCGAACGTGCCGCCGCCCAGGTCGTACACGGCGATCACTTCATTTTTCTTTTTATCGAGCCCATACGCCAGGGATGAAGCAGTCGGCTCATTGATAATGCGCAGCACTTCGAGTCCGGCGATCTTGCCCGCGTCCTTGGTGGCGTTGCGCTGGGCATCGTTGAAGTAGGCCGGGACCGTGATGACCGCCTGTGTGATCGTTTCGCCGAGATAGGCCTCTGCATCGCGCTTTATCTTCGCCAGGATCATCGCCGACACTTCTGGCGGTGAGTAATCTTTTTCATCGAGCTGCACGCGCACGTCACCGTTCGGTGCTTCATTTACTGCATAGGGGACGCGCTTGCGAGTGCGCTCCACCTCAGGATCATCCGACTTGCGGCCCATAAAACGCTTGATCGAAAAGACCGTGTTGGTCGGATTGGTGATCGCCTGGTTGCGCGCCACGCGCCCCACCAGACGTTCATGATTTTTATTCACCGCCACAACAGACGGAACGAGTCGTTCGCCCTCGGCCGAGGGGATCACGATCGGCTCACCGCCTTGCATCACCGCGGCGACGGAATTGGTCGTGCCCAGATCAATACCAATGATTTTTGCCATGAAATAAGTTCTCCTTTGTCTACGTAGGGGAGAGGTCATCTCGCCCTGGGCGGCATGACGCCGCCCCTACAATAATTTATTGCGCCACCCTCACCAGGGCAGGTCGTATCACACGTTCACCGATCATGTATCCATTCTGGACGACGCCGATCACATGTCCGCTTTGTGCGCCATCGGCAGGTTCATGCGAGATCGCCTCATGGAAGTTCGGGTCGAATTCTTTGCCCCTTGCCTCGATCTTCTTGACCCCTTCACTTTCCAGGATGTTTTGAAATTTGCGCGCAACCAGTTCAATGCCGTTTGCCCAGGGATCATCGGCGGAACGGTTCTGCAAGGCACGCTCCAGGTCATCAAGGACGGGCAACACTTTTTTGACGATGTCGCCCTTCATCGAGGCGTGCATCATCTCACTATCGCGTTCCATGCGCCTCCGAAAGTTTTGGAATTCGGCCTGTGACCGCAGCCAGCTATCTTTGTACTCGGTTGTTTTTGATTCCGCTTCTGCAAGCTGCTTCTTCAACGATTCGATCTCAGCCGACAGCTGCTCCGTGTCTTCAGATGTGGACACAGCTTCGGCTTTGTTCTCTTCGATCTCACTCTCTGCCTGTTCTTTCTCATGTTTATGTTTCTTTTTCTCGGTCATACGTTCACTCTCATCAATTGTCATTGTGAGTCCTTGGAGTTGCTCCCGAAAGCTCGCAACGACATAAATTTAATTACTCACCAGAAATGGTGTCATTTACCAGATCGCTTAATAATCCCGCCACATATCGCACGGTGGGGATTGTCTTCGCATAGGACATTCTCATCGGTCCCAGCACACCCAGTGCACCAGTCGCCAGACCCGGAACACCGTAGCGTGCAATGACCATTGAACACTGACGCAGTTCTTCCCAGCCACCCTCACCGCCGATCAGGACCTGCAAGCCACCGACATGGCTGTTCGGCAGCATACGCGCGATCAAGTCCTGCAGCGTGGAGCGCTCTCCGAAGAGCTTCAAGGCGCGGCGTGCATCATTTGATTCGGCAAATTCTGGCTCGGATAAGACATTGGTCAAGCCATCGGTATAGATTTCACCGGAAACCTGCTCCGAGGTACGGCGCATCTCCTGAACGATGAGGGTGAGGATATCCTGGTCGAGGGCATCCGAACGGGCCGGCAGGGCAGCAATCGCTTCCACAGTCTGACCCGCCAAGAGTCCATTGAGCCGCGCGGCGGTTTGACTCAACCGTTCCTGTGAGACAGGCTCAGCCAACGTCAGGATCTGCTGACTCACCTCTCCACCCACCCACACCAGTATCATCAGGACTTGCCGGCCCTGGGTGGAAATCAATTCAACATGCTTGTATTTTGCCTTGTCGATATGCGGCGCCGTCACCACCGAAACACCCTGTGACTGATGCGCAAGGATGGACGCTGCCAGGGTCATCCATTGATCGACATCCGGGCGGGATTGATAGAACTGATGCGAGATCGTCGCCTGGACCGATTCCGGCAACTCGGCTTGATTCATCATCTGACTGACGAAATAGCGGTAACCTTCCTCCGTTGGGACGCGTCCTGCCGAAGTGTGCGGCTGACGCAGGTAACCCATCTCGGTCAGCGCGGCCATCTCGTTGCGAATGGTTGCCGTGGAAAGATTGATACGGTAATGCTCCGCCAGCCGCTTCGAGCCAATCGGTTGAGCGGATTCGGACTCAATGTAGTCCCGTACAATCAGTAGAAGAAGCGTCTTCTGGCGTTCGGTTAATTCCTGCATCTTTTTCACATAGTTAGCACTCTCAGGCCGAGAGTGCTATTCAGTCAAGAATAATAATATCATGTGCAAAAGAGGGACGTCAATAAGAGGAGTGTAAGAAAAAGTCCATCGTCTCAATTGGCGATGGACTTTTGCGAGTACCGGGTGTTTATGGGTTTACCGGACGCCAGGCAGGATCAAAATCATTCTTAGAGTCGCTGGTCAGGCGCGTGCGCCCATCCCCATCAACGGTCATAAAATAGATATCTCGATTCCCAATCGTTTCCAGGCTCTCAAAGACCACCCACAGTCCATCCGGAGAGAATGACAGATTTTCGATCGGGATAGGGAAGTTCGTATTTTGTGGATCCAAACCAGGCTCTGCATAGTTCAGGCTCATGGCCCAGGGACGGGAGGGACCCTTGTTCCGTTGGCTGAAAAAGATCGTCTTTCCATCCGGTGACCAGGTGGGGAAAAAGTCCCAGCGGTCCTGCCCGCTTCTTGTAAGCTGAACCGCATCCTGACCTGTATCGGTCATCGCCCATACTTGATAGGTGCTAAACCGCTTTACGGTATATACGATTTTTGTCCCATCAGGCGACCACGCAGGCTGGCTGCTCTCAATCGATTCCGCGGTATTTGTCAGAAGTGTCACAGCGAGAGATTCGACATCCAACAAATAGATCTGCCGGAAACCATCTCTCATCGAGGTAAAGGCGATCCGCGTTCCGTCTGGGGACCAGGCCGGGTCGAAATCTGGACCGGGAGAGGGTGTCAATTGTTTCAAGCCTGTCCCATCAACATTGATGATATACAAGCTCGAGTTGTTGTAGAACGCTTCATAAAATTCGGCACGGTTACTGCAGGGGGAAGTAAACACCAACCGTTGTCCATTCGGTGACCAGGACGGTTGACAGGCACCTGCATCCATGCTGGTGAGCTTAGTCGGCTCTCCGCCATCCAGTTTGGCGAGATACAACTGAGGGATACCAGAACGCGAGGATGCGAATGCGATCTCGCCCGAGCCACCCATAGCAGTCGCTACAGGAATTGTGGTTGGTGTGAAAGCAGGCTCGAGTGTCTGCGTGGGAGGAAGAGTCGCGGTGGCTGTGGATAGTTCAACAGGTGGAGTAGCGGTTGGCACATCCGGTGATGGAGTCTGCGTCGGTACCGGAACCGAGGTCGGCGCATTTAGCCAGGGGATCAGCGGGAGGTTGATCTTCGTCAAAGGACTTAATACGGTCATTACCGGGGCCGGCACATACTGCGGCAGAAAACGCACGGCAGCCACCGTTGTCAAAGACAGCAGGAGCAACAGCCATACCAGACAGGAGAGCGCCCGGCGTCCCTTCTTCTTTTTGCGTCGAGGCTTTTTAAAAACCGGTAACTCTTCCTCCGCCACCACCTCTTTCGAGTTTCCTGATTTTGGATTGACGGCAGGCTCGGAGGCCTGCACAATTGGATTTTGCCTGACTTCTTCGATTCCATCAGCAGATGGTGCAGGATCGACGACATATTCACCGGGCAGATGCTGGGTCTTCGATTTTGCTCCCAACAGTGCGCGTTTGAATTCTTCCGCATTCTGGTAACGATCGGCGGGGTCGATACCCATGGCCTTTTCAATGGCAGAAGCCAGCCGCCGCGAGACTTTGCTGTTGCGTTTGCGCAAGGGTGTGAGTTGTGTATTATCCATGGCGCGCGCCAGACCATCTTCAGGGATGATGCCGCTCAGCGCGGCGTACAGTGTAGCGCCCAGGGAATAGATGTCTGTGCGTGGGTCTGTGCGCGCAGTGCCGTATTGTTCCGGCGGCGAGTAACCGGGCGTCATGGCACGCGCACCGGTTGTCGTTGCCTGACTTCCATGCAGCACTTTGGCAAGGCCAAAATCGACCAGGAAGATATGTCCATCGGGTGTGATCTTGACATTCCCCGGTTTCAGATCGCGATGCAAAATAGGAGGTTTGCGAGTATGAAGATAAGCCAGCGCGTCACAAATCGCGGCACCGATGAGAACCGCCTCATCTTCCGTGATATTGCCCACCCGCTCCATCCGCTGACGCAAATCCTCGCCCTCAATGTAATCCATCACCAGGTATTGCCCCTGGTCACCGATCACAAAATGATCCGTCACGCGCGGTAAATTGGGATGACGCAAATTCGCCAGAATGACCGCTTCGAGGCGGAACTGGCGGGCATATTCATCGGTGGTGAACAGGTTCTCCTTAACCGCCACATCCACACCGAGGTTCTCATCCACAGCCTTGTAAACGGACCCCATCCCCCCCTGGCCAAGGATCTCAACAATGCGATATCGTTTGTGTAGTAATGCACCGCGTTCCAGAGTCATGTATCTACAAGTTCTCCCAGGAAAATAGCCGTAGACTTGGGATTATAACAGAGAGATATCCTATATATTGGGTTTCCTTGCTAAATTGAAATGAAAAAATAACCAGGGCGCTCCGCCCGTGATCCAGAACCCCACCAGGGTGTAACGGACGTAACGCAGGAGCAATGGAAACCACTCTTCCCCGCGTGGAAAGATCGCTCCCAGCCCCTCCCAAAGGATCAGGACGCCGATCAGGCCAATCGTATAACGGAGGGCCCGCTTCGCCACTGGACCGGCAGTCTGGTACCCGCCCCGAGAAGCAAGCCATGCCGCCCCGGCCGCCATCCCGAAGAGCGAGCCGGCCGAGGTGAAGATATTCTCAATCGAGGCTGGCTCCGGCAGAGGTCCGGCGCGCAGCGCATTTTCAGCCCACGCCTCGGGGAAGGTGTATCCATTCAAATGCATGTGGCTCAACATCTCGACTGTGATGACCAGCAGCGAAACGACAAAGGCAATCAGGACCTGCTGGGTGAGCGTTTTCGTCTTGAGCCAGGCAGCCACCGGATCCCAGAATTTCAGGAACAAAAACAGAAACACATACCCGATCAGCCAGCCGGCGATCACATCATGTACGAAATGCATACCGAGATAGAGACGCGAAAAGCCCACCAGGAACGCAAGCAGCACGGCAGTTACCCATGCCCAGGGTTTACCTACCCAGGCAGCGATGGTACCCCACAAGACGGCTGAGGTCTGCGCGTGATTCGACGGGATGCCAAACGAGTGCTCCACCGCAAATGGTTGAACCTGCGCGCTGACCCAGTACGGCCGCGGACCGGCAAACAGGTATTTCCCGGTGAAGTTCAGCACACTACCGCCGACAAGGATCAACGCGATGCGCAGTCCCAGCCCGGCATCGATGCTCCAATAGATCAGGGGCAAAACAAGGAAGAAGAAATTCTCATTCCCAAAAAAGGTGAAGAATTTCATCGGGTATTCCAGCCAGCTGCCAAGCGACTGAATGGCAATGATCCAGTCAATTCCGTTTTGTATGAAGGCGTCCACGCGTGTCTCCTTTGAATCTGGAAGTTATCTTACCAATTCTTAAACTTTCCGAGCCGATTTTAGGCTAAAATCAGATTCCTCACCTGATTACTCGGTACCTGTAAAGTTTACGAAAGCGCTTTACTAGCACTATCAGTGTTTTTCCTAAAAACCCCTCTCCAGTATTAGACTGTATACTTCTTTCTATTGTACACTTACCCTCAAAAAATGGAAAAGTTGCACTCACAACAATCACGCTGGTGGGATTGGGCCGCAATCGGCTTGCATTTCATCCTGTTGCAGATTGTTGCCTCGCGCCTGGTCGCCACTACCTGGACCCCGTTCCTTTCCCTGGTCCAGACTTGCAGCTACATGGGCTTCGGTGTTGGCACAGCCCTCGGGTATAGCAGGTTCTCAAAACGCACTGCAAGCTGGCTGACGTTCCTATACATGCTGATCCTGCTGCCTCTCCAATGGACGTTGACCATCGATCAGCGAGTCTCTCTGGAGGAGCAATTTTTGAGCGTTGGCGGACGTTTGTTCTTTACCACGTCTGATTTTCTGGCGCGCCGCCCCGTGGAAGATCCGCTTTTTTTTGTGGCGATCATGTCCATCACTTTTTGGATCATCAGCTCATGGGCAGCTTTCACGCTCATCCGCAATCAGAACTATCTCGGCGCGGTTTTGCCTGCCGCAGTCGGATTGCTCATTATCCAGAATTACGATAGCTCCAATGCAGGCCGTCTGTGGTTTTTAGCTTTCTTCGCTTTTTTCGCCCTGCTCCTGCTGGGACGTTTGCAGTTTCTGCAAAACAAATTGTCCTGGCGCAAACGGCGCATCTTCCTTTCACCGGATAACACTGTTGACCTGACGAGCAGTATGACCGTGGCCGCGGGTCTGATCATTCTCGTGGCATGGAGTGTCCCTGCGTCTCTCTCCAGCCTGGAATCTGCCGCGGAGACCTGGAATCGAGCGACGCGTCCGTGGCGTGAATTTACCGAGAGGCTCGAGAATGCAGTCAGCGCGCTCGAATCACCTGGCGGCAGCAGACGCGGAGAATTCTTCGGCTCAGAGCTGGCGCTTGGGCGCGGCTTTCCTCTTTCGGACTCGGTGATGTTCGAAGTCGAAACACCCGATATCCCAATCGCGCAGAAACCTCCCCGTTACTACTGGCGCGGGCGCACGTACGATCGCTATTTAAATGGGCAATGGTATACAACGGGCACTGTTCGGGAGGAATATTCTCCGGCCGCGATCAATCCTTATAATATAGCCATTCAGGAAAAGTCCCCGGCCCACTTCATCTTCAAAACCGGCAATGCCAGCTTCTCGCTGCTTTATTCCCCCGCTCAGCCGATCTGGATCAGCCGGCCCGGAATCACATTTACAACACCGGCAGGTGGAAGCCAGGATATTATCGCATGGCACGCCTATCCTTCGTTACGCGGAGGCGAAACATACCAACTCGATGCAATTCTGAGTAATCCCAATCGCCAGCAGCTGCAGGAAGCCGGAACGGATTATCCGGAATGGGTCGCGCAGAAATATCTGCAATTGCCCAAAGGCTTCTCGCCGCGCATCCAGCAGCTCGCGCAGGGCATCACAAGGGATGCCGTAACACCCTACGAGAAGGCTCAGGTGATTACCGGCTACCTGCGGGAAAATCTCACGTATAAAGAAACGATTGCAGAGCCGCCGCGTAATAGAGAGAAGCTTGAATGGATCCTGTTCGATTACAAACAGGCCTATTGCGTTTACTATGCTTCCGCGGAGGTCCTCATGTTGCGCTCGGTTGGAGTCCCGGCCCGCATGGCAGTCGGATTCACTCAGGGCGAACGCGAGGAGAACACCTATACTGTCCTCCGCAAAAATGCTCATGCCTGGGTCGAAGTCTACTTCCCCGATATTGGCTGGGTGGAATTCGAGCCAACTGCCGGACAGGCGCCGCTCGATCGTCCGCTCCCACCCCGGGACTCGGAGAACCCAAACAATCCTAACCCTCTGAGTGAAATACTCACAGAAGGCAATCAGGATTTCGAAGGCCGAGATCGCCTGGAAGGGGTCGAGGATGTGTCCGTTTTACCGGATACCCCATCCTTCCCACTTTATTACCTGCTCCCACTGCTGGCAGCTTTTGGCGTGCTGGCAATTTTCCTGGGCCGCCGTTATGCCTGGCATACACATGTTCCTGTTTTGCTGCGCGCCAGCTTTGAGCGCACCGGCATCGACGCGCCGATCTGGGTCGTCCGCTGGGAGAAGTGGGTCAAGCTCTCCCCGATTGAAAAAGCCTTTGAAAGCATCAATTTTGGGCTGCGGCAGCTGGACCAGGCTGTTCCAGTGCACGTCACCCCGATCGAACGCGCCGCAAAACTAACCGGCCTCCTGCCGGATCAGGCGGATCAAATCAAAATCCTTCTGGACGAACATCAGACATCCCTTTATACTTCCAGAAGTGCAGACGTGACACAAGCCCGCCGCGCGGCGTCCAACCTACGCAAGCAGGTGATCATCGAGCGCATTCGTTCCTTGTTTTTCGGCAAACCCCTGCGTTAACGTTCCAGGTCATATACTGCGGGTCTTGAGCGCGCAAAGGAAATCCCATGGAAACAGCCAGGACCAAGTCAATCTCGATCAACGATCAAGTCATTGCCATTACCCAGCAAATGGCCAAATTGCGCCAGTCGCTGGATTCCGTGAGCATTCCTGAAGAAACGATTAGCGGGTTTAAAAATCTCGAAAATGTCCTCGAAAACTTAAGTGAGTTGCTGATCCCGTTCGAACAGCGTTTTAGCCACTTACAGGCGCTGGCAGGGATCGGACAGGTTGTCAACTCCACGCTGGAAGTGGATGAAGTTCTGCAGATCGTGATGGATACCATCGTCCGCCTGACGGGAGCAGAACGCGGCTTCCTGATGCTGCGCGATGAACACAGCACGAGCGGCGAGATGGTCATCCGGATCGCGCGCAACTGGGAACAGGAATCCATCAATCAGAATGAATTCGCGATCAGCCGCACTGTAGTGGGACGGGTCATTGATAGCGGCGAAGCTGTGGTAACCACCAACGCGCAGGAAGATCCACGTTTCGGTGGACACGAAAGCATTATCGCTTTTAATTTGCGTTCCATTCTGTGTGTGCCGTTATTGGCCAAATCAAAGCTGATCGGGGTCATCTACACCGACAACCGCATCCGCACAGGCATCTTCACCGAATCAGATCGCGACCTGCTGCTGGCATTTGCCAATCAGGCGGCCGTGGCTATCGAGAATGCACGCTTATTCTCCTCGCTCAAACGCACGCTCGAAGAAGTGACTGAACTGAAGAACCTGATGGACGATGTGTTCGCTTCCATCGTCTCAGGTGTGATCACTGCCGATGTGCAGGACCAGATCACCCTGTGCAATCGCGCCGCCTCTTCCATCCTGGGGCGTGCCTCTGCCGAGATTGTGGGACGTCCGCTCGGCGACATCATACCCACCTTCGCAAACGATATCCTGCCTCACCTGGCTTCAGTCCGCAAGACCGAACAACCTGTGGTTGGACTGGAATTCAGCCAGAACCTGCCCGAGCGCGGCAATGTGGATTGGCGCTTCAATCTCTCCCCGCTCAAAGATGCCGACCAAAAAACCCAGGGGGTGGCCATTGTGCTCGATGATATGACCGAGCGGAAGAAGCTCGAAGCGCAGCGCAGCTTGTTGCAGCGCATGGTCTCCCCTGCAATCCTGGATCAAATCGACCCGAACAGTTTGCAGATCGGCGGCAAAAAGGTCTACATCACGGTACTGTTCGCCGACATTCGCGGCTTCACCGCCTACAGCGAAAAGCATTCCCCGGAAGAACTGGTCGCCGTGCTGAACTGCTATCTTGCCGCGGCAGCGGAAGCGGTACTCGCTCATGAAGGCACCGTCGATAAGTTCCTGGGCGACGCGGTGATGGCCTGGTACAACGCGCCGGTGCTGCAACCCGATCACACGCTGCGGGCGGTCAAGTCTGCGCTGGCAATACGTGAGGCAGTCGCAGCC
>DASTJG010000075.1:0-9528 GCA_035716785.1 Anaerolineales bacterium | reverse complement strand
GAGGGAACCTCAGCGGATTATTTTCCACCGGAAGTTCCGGCATTGCCGGCCTTCAACCTGCAGAAAGCCGTCTCCACCACCATCCGCAACTACGACCGGGATTACTGGACCGGCACCGTTTACACCACGAACCGTCGGGTCTGGGAACATGACGAAAAGTTCAAAGCCTATCTGCGGCTGATCCGCGTCATGGCGATCGACATGGAAACGGCAACGTTATTTAGCACTGGTTTTTACAACAAAATTCCCACGGGCGCGCTCCTGCTGGTCTCAGACCAGCCCATGGTTCCCAGCGGTGTCAAAACCGCCGCGAGCGATAAAAAAGTAACACGAAATTTTTTGGAAATGCACCTGCATATCGGCATCGATTCGCTCAAAGAGTTGATCAACAACGGGGAGACGGTCAAACACTTGCGATTTTAGAGTGTGTAAGTATATTGGAAGTCATCTCAAAAATACTCTTCCGTCATTGTGAGGAGGGTGTTCGTGCTGACGACCCCGGCACCCCCCGGCACCGACCCGCCGGGGCGGTGTGCGCCCGGGGCAGGTGAGCAATCTCTCACTCTGTTTTCATAAGTAATTCTGCATGAGATTGCTTCGCGGAGTTTACACTGAGCGTGCCGAAGTGCTCGCAATGACGGGGATTTAATTTACTGACAGGCCTCCGATTGTTTTTCCACGGGCAGGCCAAAGGCTTCGTAGACCGGTACACCGTTCCATTCGGGAGGGATGGGTAAACCAAGGGCGAAGGCAGCCGTGGCAGCAGTATCTGTGGTGTGGATAAGACTGGTCAATGGCTTGGGCTGGATGCCCGCTCCCGAAGCGATCCAGGGGATGGTCATGTCCTCGGGGGAATTGGAGCCATGCGTGGTTTGATGACCGCCGTGGTCGGCTGTGATGATGATCAGCGTTTCGCTGCGTATACCGAGTTCATCCAGCTTATCCAGGAGTTGTCCCAGCGCTTCGTCGGCGCGGTAGAGGACGCTGAGCTGCTGTGGGGAGAGCCAGCCGTAGGAATGTCCCATCCCATCTGTGATGCCAAAGTGGATGAACAACACGCCGAAGTCCTGAGGGAATTCAGCGAGCAGGCGTTCCATGAGCACCGTATCACGATCATTGACGAAGACAGAATTATCCAGGCTGGAGGGTTCGGTCAGTTGTACCAGTTTTTTCTTGGTGACGTACATGTACGTTTGTAACCCTGCCGCGTGCGCGATGTCGAACAGGTCGGTGCCCTGGGCATATCCGTTCTCGGGGATGTAATCGTTCCAATTCACGCCATGCTCGGACGGGCACAGCCCGGTCAGCATGGAGGCGTGAGCAGACAGTGTGACGCTTGGATATGTGGTCTGCGCGTTGAAGGAGTAGGCGCCGTTCTGCATCAGTCCGATCAAATGCGGCATGTAGGCCGCCATGATCGCATCGGGGCGCAGCCCGTCAATGGACAGGATCACGACGCGGCGGGCACGCGGCGTGGGAGTCGGCGTTGCAGAGGGTGTGGGTGTTTCGGTGGGCGGTTGTGTCGCAGTCGCCGTAGCTGTCAGAGTGGGAGGTGGGGTCGCGCTTGGAGTTGCGGTAGCCGGCATCAAAGGATTGTTGGGGATCTGACAGGCAAGCAGGATCAGGATGGAAACGACGGATAAAAATAACTTGCGGGTTCTGTTTGAAAGCATTGTTATTGGTTCCTTGGTAAAGGGTAGTTATCTGGGTGGACGATCGATGGAGATGGGTGTGGGAGTTATGGCGATATCTGGCGTGGCGAGCGCCAGCCCAATAATGGGGAAACTTCCCTCTGCAAGTGTAATATTCTCAGCGCTTGAGATCAGAAGAAAACTCATCGTCTCACCAACGGGCATGATATCGCCTGTGCAGTGGACATTGATGGAATAGCTTTTTTCCTTTTTGCATTCATACATGTGTTCGCTGCCCTCACGCTCGATCTTTAGATAAAAGTCCGGTGAAGAACCATGGACCAGGATATCGATCAGCATGCCTCCGCCAGGGCTCAGGTTGATGGACAAAATGCAGGGCCGGATCTGTCTCGAACTGCAATAACCCAACCCTGGCAATGGTTCGCGCTGACCGATCTGACCCTGTCTGCTTTTCCATTCGTTCCGGATAAGGTTCGATCCGAATATACAGAGAACAATGAGAACAGCAAGCAAAGCTGTCCCGGCGATCAATCGTTTGCGATCCACATGCTCCTCATTCGATAATGAGTTCTTCCATTGAGAATATGATCGTCTTTCATAACATGAATATGATGCATATAGGATGTCCTGCTGAATGATTTTACCGTAGAAATAAATTGCGAATCTATGAATGAAATGCGTGAAAAACCTGATATACTCTCGCGTCGTTTACAACATGATCGTGTTTATGTTGTAAAGAAGATGAATGAAAAGAAGAAAGGAGAAAATTGATGGGCGATTCAACCGAATACTGGGGCATCTCCTCCAGCATCGATTTATATGAATGCGATCTCAAGCTGATGCAGGATGCAGATGCGATTCGCGAGTTCGTCAAGACGCTGTGCGATCGCATCAAGATGCGCCGTTATGGTGAGACACAGGTTGTCTATTTTGGAGATGATCCGCGCGTGACGGGATTCAGCATGACACAGCTGATCGAAACATCCCTGATCTCTGCCCATTTTGCAGATGCAAGCTGCGCGATCTATCTGGATGTGTTCAGCTGCGCGCCGTATGAGCCTGACGAGGTAGCAAAATTTGCGGCCGAATATTTCAAGGCTGCAAGATATAACATTAATGTTGTGTACCGGAAGTAATTTCAGTAAACCACAGAATTTACCGTCATTGCGAGGAGGTGTTTTCCCGACGAAGCAATCTCATTCCTCAGCTATAAAATAATCCGAGAACATAAGATTGCTTCGCACACGCCTTCGGCGGCTCGCAATGACGAATTAGGAGGAGGTTGGAAAACAAATTTGTGATTTACTGAATTTAATCAAAGAACAGAAAACGCGTTCCCGCCAAAAGCGTGGAACGCGTTTTTTTAATCCTGCGCAAGGGATAACTTAATCCTTGATCTGCGACTCGGGTGCAAGCTTTGCCATAAGACTGGCAATGGGCTTAAGGCGCAGCCACCATTGCTCACGCGGTCGTTGATATTTCATGTCGATCAGGCGATCGAAATCCCGCATGTCATGAAAGACAAATTTCCCATTTTGCAATCCGATGAAGCTGCCGGTCGTGTCATCCTGGCTGCACTGTTCAATTAAACGTTCGAGACATAGCGTAGCCAGCCGCGTGGCCTGAATGCGGTCAAAGGGAGTTGGGTCGCCGCCCTGCTGTAAATGCCCCAGGATTGCGGGGCGCACGTCGAATGCATCGTGACCTTCCTCTTCGAAGAGCGAACAGATAAAGTTCGTGGAATAGATCGGGTTGGCATACTCATTCCGAATGACCAGCCCAAGACGTTTCCCGAGGCTGAAAGCATGCTTGAGCATGTTGACATCGTCCTGCAGTTGTTTGAGGGTAATGCCTTCCTCGGGCAGGTAGAAGCGTTCGGCGCCGGTGGCCAGCGCGCTCATGGTGGCGAGATAACCGCACCAGTGTCCCATCACCTCGACGATGAAACAGCGCCGCGTGGCAACTGCGGATTGTTTGATCTTATCCACCGCCTCGACAATGTTGTTCAGCGCGGTATCGGCACCGATACTGAATTCAGAACCGGGCAGGTTGTTGTTGATGGAAGCGGGCAGGCATACCATGGGAATATTGAACGCCGGGAAGTTATTGCGTTCTTTGATCATGGCGTAGATCCCCTCGTAGGCATTCCAGCCGCCGATCACAAGCAGCGCATCGACGTGATGGTCTTCCAGCGTGCGCGCAATTTCGTACATGTCCTTGCCTTTGGGAACCTTGCGACTCGTTCCCAGGACCGAGCCACCCTGCGAGGCCCAGCCGCTGACGCTGGTCCAGACCATTTCCTTGACCTCTCCATTGGCGAGTCCCTCGAAGCCGTTGCTTACGCTCAGCATGATATGGCCTTTATCCAGTCCCAGCCGGACCGCGGCGCGTCCGGCATTGTTCATGCCTGGCGCAGGTGCACCGGCGTTGAAAACGCCAATGCGGAATCTCTTTTGTGCCGGTTCCGGTGGGTGAGGCAGCGCGCGGATCATCGTCCTCAGTGTGCGGAAGGCGTCCTTGAAACTGGAACTGCGCAACGCCATTGCCTTTTCATAATCCTTGTTCTTGATGGCTTCTGCCACCTCGCGTGTTTTTTGCACGCTTTCCATGAGCGGCATGCGGATGATATTGTTCGCCTTGGTCCCGACCAGGATGGGTTCATCCTCCGGTTTGGCTTCGAGGATGGCGATCACGGACTCATACCCGAGCAGCGTTGCCAGGTTCCGGTCGTAGGCGCTGGGGCGTCCACCGCGCTGGACATGTCCAAGCACGGTCACACGAACTTCTTCCCCGAGGCCCTCTTCCAGGACACGCTGCACATCGGTCGAGCCGATGTAATTTCCGTAACGATCCTGAGCGCCTTCGGCCATGATCACGATGTGGTCGCGGCGACCGGCCTTGGTTCCGGCCTTGAGGCGTTCCACCATCACTTCCTGCCAGTTATCCACATCGGGCGGCGCCTCGGGGATCAGGACCCAGTCTGCGCCGGTGGCTAATGCTCCGTAAAGGGCGAGATAGCCGCAGTTACGTCCCATCACTTTAACGATGAAGGTGCGCTGGTGGCTGGCGGCTGTACTGGTAATGGCATCCACTGCATTCGTAATACGATGCAGGGCGCTGTCTGCGCCGATGGTCATATCGGTGCCGGAGAAATCGTTGTCGATCGAACCGACCATGCCGACGATCAACAGGTTCGGATACTTTCCAGCTTCCTCTGCGCTGAGTTCGCCGCTCTGGACGAGTTCGGCGAGCAGCGCCGGCCATTCACTGCGGAAAAGATTGGCGCCGGTGAGCGAACCATCGCCACCGATCACGATCAGCCCATCGATGCCAAGCCGTACCAGATTCGATGCGGCTTTGCGGCGACCCTCGCGCGTGCGAAACTCATCACTACGGGCCGTGCCGATGACCGTGCCACCCTGCTGTAAGATCCCGCCGACGGAATCCCAATCCATTTTACGGATACGCTTTCCACCTTCTACCAGTCCCTTATAGCCTTCATAGATCGCGTAAATTTCGGCCCCTTTGTCCAATGCGGTGCGGACCACCGCTCGTACGGCGGCGTTCATCCCCTGGGCATCGCCGCCGCTTGTAAGAACTGCTATTCGTTTTCTAGCCATACTTGCTTCTTTGACTCCAAATCTTGAAAAATTGCAGGCTGAATTGTACTACGAGCGAAGCAGTCCTGCGGACGCACGAAATCCATTCGTGTCACCAGTATATGAGGATGTTTATCTGGTCCCTATTCCGGCCGGTACACCGTGATCTCTTCCGGATTTAATAACACCCGGATCTCATCGCCGTATTTGATCCCCGGGATTGGAGTCGCGATCACTTCGATCAGCGAAGGGTTTTGGAAGTTGCGCTCCTTCGTTTCCGGGTGTGGGTAATATACCCAGCCATCATATTCGACATCTTTATAAATTACTTTGCAGCCTGAAAAGGAAAAATGTTCGGGCGGATGCAGGTCCGTCCACTCGACATCATGGAATGTATATGCCGGTTTCTTCAGCGCAAAAGCATGGGGACGGATATCGATATTTAACGTGCCGTTGAAATACCCCTCGAGATCGAGCCCGCGGCTCCTGAAGATGGGCCGCTGTCGTTCCAGCGATCCATACGGATAGTCAGCCGAAGGTCCGGAGGCGACCCGATACCCTTCAACGAGAATCCCATGCAGGGAAGTCCAGTTGGTCATGGAAGTGATTTTACTTGATGCGCTTGTTTTGAAGATTAACAGTCTGCAAACAAAATGGGCGACCCATGACCCGGGTCGCCCTTGCATTTTCAATCCATCAACTCGAACTTATGGGCATTCGATCTTATATTTTGCTTCCGCTTGCATGCTGTTGGGACTGGTCACGATCAGTCTCACCCAGTATGTTCCTTCAGTGAGCGGCGGAGTGTAATCCACAGAGAAACTTTCCTCGCCGAAGGCATCGAACTCCGTGTTCTGCGTGGACATCGCGCCGCCTTGCTGCGTCTCGAAGTGCCACTTCACCGTGGTGGGTCCGTTTGTCTCGATGGTGCCTCCAATTTCGATGGGTTGGATCGGCCCCATACACCCCGCGACGCTGATCTCATCCGGTTCCACCTCAATGCTTACATCCGTCACCTCTGCACTGGGTGCCGAAGCGACCGGGATCCCGGCCAGGTTGCCTGCCGTATTCGTGACACTGGCTGCGACCCAGCACCTCCTGGCGGAGTTGAATGGATCGACAATGAACCACCAGCCGTTATCCGCCGTCCTGCCAACGATCTGCGCGCTCGCCCCGGGATTCAAGCCGCTGAGGGCGATCCAGGCTGTGCCCGGTCCCAGGCGGCAATTGACGGCTACATCTCTGGGAAACGCGACCGGCACGCTTGGGGTAAAGGTTGTCGTTGGAGGAGGTGTATTGGAAGGGAGTGCAGTCTGTGTCGGCGTTGCGGTGGATAAAGGTTGTGTGGCTGACGGAGTGATCAACCCCGGCGTAGGGGTTTCGGTGGGTACGTTGGACGGCAGATTACAGGCAGGCATGGCTAAAACCAGGACAATGATAAACAAACTTCGCAATTTCATCGCTCTTCTCCTTTAAGTTAGTACATTATCTTATACAAAAATGTCACAGATGGCAATAGTCATTGGGTTCATTAAAAATCCCTGATGCAAACGCATCAGGGATTTCGATATGATTTGAATGATCGGGATCAGTTTATTTTATGATCGGATAAGGCGGTCGGACCCCGCTTTTGAATAGCCTTAGCGAACTCTGTACGATCTTGATGACGGTTACGATGGTAACAACACCGATGATAAGCATGGGGATGAACTTGAATAATTGGGAAAGAACATCCGCGGCTTCCCGGATGCCGAGTGCTGTCAATGCTTCGGGAATGCTTTCGAAAATTCCTGGCGTTTTCATAATGGCGACAAGCAAAACGAGTTGAGCGATGTCCATAAGAATGCTTAAGATCCGCGTTGGAGCTGTCCATTCTTTTTGACTCAACATAAAGCCATTGAAGAGGATCTGCAACAAACCCATAATATTGATCCACGGCAGGAATTGGAAGAAGGCCTGTGTGAAGATGGGGATGGATACCCATGTTCCATTGTTCTCAAAACGGATGGCAATGATGTTGGGATAAAGATTAAGGATGACCAGACCCAGGACGGTAAAAATAATACTAAAAATGTGATCGGGCAGATCCAGCTTGTCCGGGTCGGGTTCACTGGCAAGCTCCTTGGGATCCCAATCTTCCATCTCTTTCTCGAAGTCTGTTTTGGGCAATACCCGTTCGAGGATCGCAAAGACCAGCACGATGTTGCCAAAGGCGGACATCAAGCCGCCCAGCAGGCTCAAAGCGGAGTTTCCTAATGTCTTAAGAAATTCAGGGCCGCTGGCACCGGACTGCACCAGTCCAACCACAAGCCCGACAACTGTGACTGCGATCAGGACCGCGAAGACGATGCGCGTCACCATCTCAAAGAACGGGTACATGCGCGGCCCGATCAGGTAACGCGGACCCACATAGGATTCGGCGACCTTGCGCGGCGCGCCGTATTCCTTGAGCAATTCGATGACTGCCGCATCGTCCACCGGACCCTGAGTCTGCTCCCGCTCGCTATGCTCGTCGAGCATGTCCTCCAGCGTCGAGCGGATCTCGGCTTCGATGTCTGCCCGGTTCCGGCGAGGCAGGTGTTTCCCGACCTCGGCGATATATTTATCGATTAAGTTCATTTCATTCTCCTTCTTTACGACAACATCTTTTGCATGGTCGCAGCCATCACGGACCATTCTTTTTTGAGTTTGTTCAGCACCGCGCGTCCCTGTGGGCTGATGACGTAGTAGCGCCGCGGACGGGCTTCATCCACGATGCGCCAGTCGGACTGGAGCAGCCCCTGGGACTCAAGGCGGCGGAGCAGGGGGTAGAGCGTGCTCTGGTCGATCTCCAGTCCCTGGTCCGAGAGCGCTTTGAGCAGGGAGTAGCCGTACTCCTCCTTGCTCAGCTGGCTCAGCACTGCAATGGACAGGACCCCGCGCCGCAGCTCCAACAGCATGTTTTGGACAAGTTCATCGTTTTCCATAAATCACCTATAGTTACATTATACTGTATATCATACAGTATTGTCAAGAGGAAAGTATAGTGTGATGAATAGAAAAGACGAGCTTGCGCTCGCCTTTTCTATTGTTTATCCTTCTTTTCATGCTTCAGAAATCGCTCCAGCCTGCGCATGAACCTGTAAAGTGGCGGACCGAGCAGAAATGCTACCAGCAAGATCAGCAATAGAAGTTCTTCCCACCCGATCGCGATCACAGGCCGGCAGGCTAATGTAACCAGGTAAAGCGCGCAGAACCCGCGCCAAAGATTTTTCTGCATGGATCACTTCAACATCGGCATCTTGATCTCATGCCGTTTCGCCGCCTCGATGGCCTCTTCATAACCCGCGTCGGCGTGGCGGACGACGCCCATGCCCGGGTCCGTGGTCAGGACGCGCTCCAGCCTGCGCGCCGCCTCAGGCGTCCCGTCTGCCACGATGACCTGACCTGCGTGCTGGCTGTAGCCCATGCCCACCCCGCCGCCATGATGGAAGGAGACCCAGGTCGCGCCGCCGACGGCGTTGATCAGGGCGTTGAGGATCGCCCAGTCTGAGATGGCGTCCGAGCCGTCTTTCATCGCTTCGGTCTCGCGGTTCGGCGAAGCGACCGAACCGGAGTCAAGATGGTCGCGCCCGATCACGATCGGCGCCTTAACTTTTCCGCTCGCGACCAATTCGTTGAACCTGAGGCCCGCCTTCACGCGCTCGCCATAGCCCAGCCAGCAGATTCGAGCGGGCAGCCCCTGGAACGGGATCTTCTCGCGCGCCATGGTCAACCAGCGTCTCAGATGATCGTCTTCCGGGAACAGTTCCAGAATGGCTTGATCCGTTGCGTAGATATCCTCTTTCTCGCCCGAGAGAGCCACCCAGCGGAACGGTCCCTTGCCTTCGCAAAACAACGGGCGGATGTAGGCGGGCACAAATCCGGGAAACTCGAACGCCTCGCTGACGCCGTTGTTGTACGCCTGCTGGCGGAGGTTGTTGCCATAGTCGAACACTTCCGCTCCCGCACGCTGGAAGGCAAGCATGGCCTGCACATGCTTTGCCATTGAACCCATTGCCATCTGCTTGTACCTGTCCGGATCCGATCGGCGCAGCTCATTGGCAGCCGTCACCGACAACCCGGAGGGCACATACATCAAGGCCTCATGCGCCGAGGTCTGGTCGGTGACCACATCCGGTGTGACACCGCGTGCGACAAGCTCACCGTATATATCTGCCGCATTGCCGATCAGCCCAATGGACCTGGGGATCCCTTGTTCTTTCGCCTCCTCGACAAGGGTCATCCCTTCTTCGAGT
>DASTJG010000074.1:0-8166 GCA_035716785.1 Anaerolineales bacterium | reverse complement strand
CAAATACAAGGAACGCTTCCTGGTGGAGACCGATTGCCGCACGCTGTCCGATGCCATACGCGGCGCCGACGTGTTCTACGGACTTTCCGTCGCCAATGTCATGACGCCTGAGATGGTCAAGTCCATGGCAAAAGACCCGATCATCTTTGCGATGGCAAACCCTGACCCTGAGATCAACCCTGACCTGGCCAAAGAGGCGCGCAAGGATCTGATCATCGCCACAGGCCGCTCGGACTACACCAACCAGATCAACAATGTGTTGGGCTTCCCGTTCATTTTCCGCGGCGCGCTGGATGTGCGCGCCAGGGCGATCAATGAAGAGATGAAGCTCGCGGCGTCGAAGGCGCTGGCTGCGCTTGCCAAGGAGGATGTGCCGGATTCGGTCATCCGGGCGTATGGCGGCGATAGCATCAAGTTTGGACGCGAGTACATCATCCCGAAGCCGCTCGATCCGCGTGTGTTACTGTGGGAGGCGCCGGCCGTCGCGGAAGAGGCGATGAAGACCGGCGTAGCGCGCAAGACGATCGATATTGATGAATATCGCGAGCAGCTTGCTTATCGTCAGGGGAAGGGTGAGCAGGTGCGTTACTTCTTCCAGAACAAGGCGCGCTCTTCCGGTGGGACGAAGCGCATTGCCTTTGCGGAAGGGGAGGAGACGAAGATCATTCGCGCTGCCTATCAGGTCCAGGAAGAGGGCATCGCCACACCTGTGTTGATCGGACGCAAGGCTGTGATCGATGAGCAAATCAAGAATCTGGGGCTCGAATATCAGCCTCAGGTTGTCGATCCCAATGAATTTGACAAGCTGGACGCGTACATCCAGTCTCACTATGAACTGCGCCAACGCAAGGGCGTCAGCGCGGCCGATGTAGCCAAGTTCGTGCGCGATCCGAACGTTTTTGGTTCCCTGATGGTCAAGATGGGCGATGCCGACGCGTTCCTCTCCGGGCTGACCTATGATTATCCGACGGTGATCCGCCCCTCCCTGCAGATCCATCACACCGCCCGGGGAGCCACGAAGGCCGCCGGTGTGTACATCATGATCGTCGAGGACCAGGTCTATCTCTTCACAGACGCAACGGTCAACATCGAGCCGACCGCCGAAGACCTGGTGGAGATCGCCTGCCTGGCGGCGGACTTTGCAAAACGCCTCGAGATCGACCCGCGTGTGGCGTTCCTCTCCTTCTCGAACTTTGGCTCCACTGCGCATCCGCTCTCGGACAAGGTGCGGCGCGCCGTTGAACTGACGAAAGCCCGCCGCCCGGACCTCCAGGTGGATGGCGAGATGCAGGCCGATACGGCCGTGGTGGCAGAGATCATCGAGCAGCGCTATCCCTTCAGCTCGGTGAAGGACGCGAACGTGCTGGTCTTCCCATCACTGGAATCGGCAAACATTGCTTACAAATTGCTGGCCCGTCTGGGCAAGGCAAAGGCGATCGGTCCGATCCTGCTTGGGATGGGCGCACCGGTTCATGTATTGCAGACAGGTGACGACGTCAACACGATCGTGCAGATGGCTTCTGTGGCAGTGATGGATGTGATGAGCCGCGAAGAAAAGTCGTTGAAGTAACGTTCCAAATTGCAACATAGACACGGACCTCGGATATATATCCGAGGTCCGTTTGTTCATCACCTGTTGATTGTGAAGACTCCAGGCTGTTTCCAAGCCGGAGGAGAAATTTATCCGTGCTGACCAGGATTATTCTCCGCAGGCTGACGAATCGTATCACCTTCGAAGTAAAAATTGTCGAACGTCACAGCGAGAGTATGTAAACCGACGATCAGCCCCACTCTTCCGGATACGGCTGGCATTTCACCGCTTTTCACCAATTGACCGTTGATGTAGATGGATAACGCACTTTTTCCTCCCTGTGATTTAACCTCTACTTCAAGTCGATTGGTGCCATAGCTGGGGTAGAGACTTCCGCTTAGCTTCCACGGGTCACCACCCAGCAAACTTCCCCATATATGTTTCGGTTTGTCATAGACCCATGCCCCATATACCTGCCAGGTCGTTATCTCGACATCGGCATAACTGCCATCGATTTCCCTTAGAACCAGCCCAAATCCACGGTCCGTGTAACCATCCTTGAAGGTGGCGTCCACGCCCATTTTAAAATCCTGAACTGTCCCACAGTCTGAACAGATTGCGATATATCCTTCTCCCTTATCCGAGACAGGATAGGGTCCCATTTGAAGGGTCCCATTTTCAATTTTGCACACTCCACATTCGGTCCAGCGACCCGTGTCGCTGCTGAAATCATCACGAATTACCAAAGGCCCCGGTGTGACCGTTGGCGTGGGACTTAAGGTCGCTGTGGGAAGCGGGGTGGCTGTAGCCTTTGCTGCTTCGGTCTGAGCGGCTGCATGTGCCTGGACCGTCATGTCCAGGGCAACCATGGTTTGTTGTATAACAAGCCACGTCGCTGTCGCCTGGACATCAGGAGTCGGAGAGGCCTTTGTGCCGCAGGCCGCGAGAAACAAAACCAGAACGAAAAACAAGATGTATTTTTTCAATGGGAGCATTGTTGTTATCCTTTCCATGACCCTCTCGAAGAGGATGCCTGCATTATACATATCGTCGAAATCAAGGCTAGTGTCAAATATCCATACTTTTGTGGGCCGGCAATCTTGAGGAAATAAAAAATCCCTGAGTTTCAAAGCTCAGGGATTTTATTCAACGCAACTCCATTAGAGATCCCGCTTCTGAAAAACACGTATCGCCAGGATCAGTGTCACGATAAGATACACGACAGCATAGATGATCATCAGCACACTGGGAACGGAAAAAGCTCCAAAGGGAGAGTTAAAGGTACCCGTGAACGGAGATTGCATTTCGAAGGCTGCCCGCCTCCAGAGCACCTCACTGGGAATGATCAGGCTGGTGATGATCCCGATCTTCACCGCCGTTTGATTCTCAAGGATGACGCCAAATTGTTCGATCCAGCCGCCGACGAACGCGAGTCCGTACAATCCAAAAACGATCCCTCCGGTTGCCAGGGCAGGGAATGCGGAAGAACACAGTAGTGTGATGGTCATGACCACCAGGGCTTCCAGATAGATGAGAGATAATCCTCTCACCAGATTGTCGGGTGCGTAACCGGTTTGAACGAACACACTTAGAACAATCCCCCCGGCTATGAGCAGAAGATATAAGCCGAGCAGCCCGGCAAAGCCCAGCCACTTGCCCAGGACAATATCAGAACGCCGAATCGGTTTCGTAACGATGGTCTGAATTGTGCCGGAATTGATCTCGCCGGCCAGGGTGTCTGCTCCCAACAGGGCTGCCATGGCGATGGAGAGGAAAGCAGCGGCATACAACGCCATCATTTCAAAGCCATTTGAGACCTCAGAACTCGCCAGGTTGACCATACTCTGACTCGGCAGCTCGAGACTCAGTTCTCTCCTGATTTCTGCACTGATGTAGTGGAAGCCTATCGTAAAAACAATGAGAAAGCAAATGCCAAGAAGTAACCCCGCCAGCATGATGCGCCTGCGCATCGCCTCGCGGAAGGTTAACTTTGCAAGGACCCAGATCGATCTCATAGGCCACCATCCTTGCCGACCGTTTCGATAAAGATCTCTTCCAGCGAAAGACGATTGGGTGAGATCGCGTACACATCCACGCCCTGCTCCACCAGATAGCGCGTGATCTCAGGCAGGGCAGAGTCGTTTTGAATGCTCAGCGTCACATGGTCATGATCGAGCCGGACATCCTTACCCCAGCGGCAAAGCCCCTGGAGCACTTCCGGCGAAAAATGATCTGCCCGAATGGTGACTTCGGACTGGCCAACAGAAAGTGATTTCATTTCGAGCACGCGCACCACTTCGCCGTGACGAATGAAGGCGACCCGGTCGCAGGTGACCTCGATCTCGCTCAGAAGATGCGAGTTCAGGAAGACACAGGTTCCCTGCTGGCGCAGTTCATGGATGATATCCCTCACGAGGCGGCGCCCGACCGGGTCCAGCCCGGAGGTGGGTTCATCCAGGAAAACCAGAGCAGGTCTATTCAAGAGGGCCTGTGCCAGTCCGATGCGCTGCAACATACCCTTGGAGAACGTACGGAGTTGCTTGTTGCGATAGTCCGATAGACCGACACGCTCGAGCAATTCTCCCATGCGCGCACTGAGATCGTCGGCTTTCATATTCAGCAATTGACCGTGCAGGTGGAGGAATTCATTGGCGGTCAACCATTCCTGGAACCGGAAATGCTCGGGCAGGAAGCCGATCCGTGCCAGCGCGTCGCGATTGCCGATCGGTTTCCCCAATAAGGTTGCGATACCCGATGTCGGCGCGGTCAATCCAAGCAGCATTTTCATCGACGTCGTTTTGCCGGCGCCATTCGGGCCCAGGAAACCGAACACCTCACCCTGCATGACTTGCAGGGTGAGGCCTTTCACTGCGGCGTAATTGCCGAAGACTTTTCTTAATTGGTCCGTTTCGATTGCAGGGACAAGCGACATGCAGAGTCCTTAGCGAAGTGAGTTTGCCATGTCGATGGCCTGCTGCGCGTCACTGTTCATGCCGCTGATCGTGTAGATCATTCCATCTTTGACCCACAGCAAGACATATTGAGGAGGATAACCGGAGGATGTAGAGTGCTGAATCAGCGCCCCGGTGACACCATCGACAGTGACCTCTTCATAGGTAGCGGCGGCCTGGGGGATCGGGATGACCAGCGTGGACGTCCAGTCGACGCTCTCTGTGAAGGCTTTGGCTTCTTCGCTGCTCATGCCGGTAAATTCCAGCGCGATCTGTGCAAGCTGAGGGACATCGACGCTCGGCGGAGCCGTTACGGTGGGGCTGGGGATCTGGGCAAAGATAACACAGTCCGCATAGCGTTGGAGGCGTGAGGCGTTGTTGCGCATGTCTGGATCATAGTCCCTCTCATCGTGAGCCGGGCACGTGCCGTAGGCAATGCTTACACCGCTGGGAATATCCACAGAGATTTCGGCTTCATCGATTTCATCTGGCAGGACGAGGTCACTGCGGCCCGCCTCTTTGAGAATAGCCTGCGCTTTGTCGCGATCCACCGACAGGCTAAAGGCGGAGGCGTTCGTGACGCTCACCCGTGTCGGCTCCATCCCTTCCGGTACGCGGACGGCGAATCCGGCCGCTTCGCTTGCCTGATTTACGTCGCTTACGTCGACAGGCTCGCCGGGCTCTTTGGCAATGGTCGTCGAATCAGAGATCAACTGGCTCATCTGCTTTCCGAGCGAGCTGTTGCCGTTCAATTGCTGGATACCGGTCACATCGATGGGTACAACGGTCACTTGCTGGACGCGGAACAGGTCGAGCAGTTGACTTGCGAATGCACGTGCGCCGGGGAATGCAAAGATCAGGGTCAGCACAAGCAATGCAGGGACGCCATAACGTACGAGAGGCGAAGCAAATAACTTTCTAAACATGGGTGTCTCCTTTTGAATTAGCGTTTGATTGAAACGACTCCACGCGGTGGGCGCGGGAAGAGGCGAGTCGCTCCTGGGGGAAGAGAGGAAAGCCAGTTTATCGGCGGCCCGCTGCGCTTGCGATTGGATCGTCTTCTGCCGTGTCTGGCAGGCAGGACAGCTCTCCAGATGATGAAGAGCATCCACATCCAGCTCTCCATCCAAAGCGGCCCGTAATTGGCCTTGACTCAAATGTTCGTTCATCTCTTTTCCTCCGTGAGCGCGCAATAGTATTTTTCGAAATCACGTTCTGCGCGCACTAACAAGGGACCGATGGATGTTGAGGAAAGGTTCAAGGCTGTAGCGATTTCCTTGTACGCCATTCCCGAATGGCGCATGATCAAAAGTTCTGCCTGACGAGGGTTCATGCGGGCAAGTGCCAGACGGGCGAAACGCTGATCTTCATTCCTTGCGAAAATTTCAGCAGGACGATTTTCGGGCGCTTCCTCGAGCGCACCTTTGCCCGCGGCGATCTCATACCTTTCGCGGCGTTTGAAGCTTCGGATCGATTGCAATCCCAGGTTGGTGGCGACCCGTAAAAGCCAGCCACGCGTGTTGAATTCCTCCGGCATGGGATGTCTCTGATAGAAACGAAAGAACGTTTCCAATGCCAGATCTTCCGCTTCCGCAGGGTCGCTCACCAGCCGCAAGAGCAGACGTTGAACAGAAGCCCAGTGCTCGTAGAACAGGCTTTCAAAAGAGGCTGAAGAGGCTTCAGCGGAGGAAAAATTGGAAATGCTGCTGCTCTTGCGGAGCTTCATTCGGTATAAAACACTTTCGCGCCGGAGGGACTCATCCATCAGTCTTGTCGGTCTTCCTGATAGAATAATCCCTCTCGATTAGAAAATGAGACAGGGTGGCCTTATCTCGAACGCAGCCAGCGGACTGCCAGCACGATGCCGGCAATAAGAATGACCAAACCGAGTAGTAATCCGCCGAAGTTGCTGACGAAGTCACTGACCACCTCCCATTGGCTTCCAAACCAGTAGCCAAGACCTCCGTACAAAACGATCCAGGTGAGCTCTCCCAGGAAATCGTAAAGCATAAATCTGCGGAACTTGATCCCGCTGCTTCCCGCGATCAGGTTTGTGGGAACGGCCAAAGCTGTAATCAGGAAGCGGGTCAGATAGACTGCCAGCCCGGCGCGTGCATCGAATGCATCCCTGGCGTTTTTCCAGCTGGGCGAATTTCCAAGGCGACGTTCGATCCATTCCTTCCCATAAAATCCGACCCCGAAGCTGACGGCATCCCCAATAACGACGCCGATCAGGCCAAGCGTCGCGGTCGAATACCAGTTGAGAATTCCCTGCTGTGAAAATGCTCCGGCAGCAATGACGAGCACAGATGCTCCAATTGGCACTCCCAATGCTCCCAACAGCAGGAGAAGCGCAAATATGGGCGCGCCATAATTGATGATCAACGTTAATAGAAAATCGGACATGCGTCTGGCTAGGGAGTGGTGGGCGTAACAGGAAGTGTGGGTGCCGGTGGCGGCTGGTTGGCCAGGATTACGGCTTTGACTTTTTCCAGAACGACTCCTTCCGCCTCAGGATAATATTCCTCATTCAACTGCTTCAGGCTTTTTTCCTTGTTCTTATGTTCTGGAATATTCAGGTCTTTAAAAATCACGCGTGCCGGAACATGATACATTTTTGCAATGAAGGGGACCGTCATCCAATCCCGGATCAGGCTCACATCGGTTTCAATATGTTCGGGAGCAAATGGCGGGGGAGGGGGATGCCCGCCAAATCGTCTGAATGCGCGCGCAGTCCGCAGGCCGAAAAACCCGACGATGATCAGCCCGATGAGGATCAGGCCGATGACCAGCGCGCGCTGCCTGGGATTGTTTGATTTATCCATGATGTTTCCATTTCAAGGGCTTAAGCCTGTCAGTTGGTTGGAAGGAATTGTATTTTGGCTGCTGCGATAGCCCAGCGTTCGGAAGATAAATTCACTCCTGCCATTCCAACTCGAACTCGCCGATCGCAACAGTATCCCCTTCCTGCACGCCGGCATTGCGCAGGGCTTCATCCACGCCGAGGGTTTCTATGATCTTCTGGAATCTGCGCACGGAGCCGTCGTGCTGCCAGTAGGTCATCGAAGCCGCGCGCTCGATGGCTGCGCCGGAGATACGCCATTCGTTCGCTCCTTCGCGCGTGACAACGAACTCGCGCAGATCCTCTTTGGGTTTGTACACCGGGAGAGAAGCTTCGACGGGTTCCGGTGGGGGAGCTTCCTGCAGGGTTTGGTAGGACCGGACCAAAAGCTCGCGCGTATTCGTGCGCGCCAACGCGGAAATGGTCATCAACTCAACGTTTAACTCTTTGAACTTCTCCTGGATATCCGTGAGCCGTTCCTGGACATCGGGCTGGTCGATCTTGTTGAGCGCCACGATCTGTGGTTTCCTGGCGAGGTTCGGGTCGAAGAGTGAAAGCTCGGAGTTGATCTGGCTGTAGTCGGCGATTGGGTCTTCGGACAGTCCGTCCAGCAAATGGATCAGGACGCGCGTCCGCTGGACGTGGCGTAAAAAGTCATGACCGAGCCCCGCGCCCTGCGCGGCGCCCTCGATCAGCCCGGGGATATCTGCCAGCACGACCGTCGTATCCTCGTCGATGTTCGCGACGCCGAGGTTCGGCTCAAGCGTAGTGAAGGGATACGGCGCGATCTTTGGTTTGGCGTTCGTCAGTACCGAGAGCAGCGTGGACTTGCCCGCGTTCGG
>DASTJG010000073.1:0-2791 GCA_035716785.1 Anaerolineales bacterium | reverse complement strand
ATCAGTTGCGCAGGGACATTCGCCTGGACCAGCCAGTCATACATCAACTGGGATTGTTCATAGGGAACGACTGTATCGCGGGTGCCATGGATCAGTAAAAAGGGAGGATCGTCCGCTGTAACATAGGTGGCCGGGCTGGCCTGCTCAAGGTTAACCTGCCCGCTGCACACATGCTTCAACAGTTCCATGTTGACGTTCGGGAAGCTGCGCGTCAGGTCTGTGGGAGGCGCCATGGTAATGACAGCCTGCACACGGCTCGACTGCTCGAGATGTTCCCCCACATCGAACCCTGCACGTTCATCGGCGGTTCCGAGCAGTGCGACCAGATGTCCGCCTGCACTCACCCCGAGGGCAGCGATGCGGTTTGGGTCCAGGTTGTATTCGCCGGCATTTGCACGCAGGAAACGGATGGCGCACTTTACGTCTTCGATCATGTCCGGGAGTTTCGCGGCGGGATACAAACGATAGTTGATCGAAACGACCAGATAGCCCTGTGCGGTCATGCCGCGGGCAAGGGATGTCGCCTCCGATTTATCGCCGCGCATCCATCCCCCGCCGTGGACGTATGCCAGAACAGGCCACGGTCCGCCTGCCTCCGGAAAATACACATCCATTTTTTGAGGCAGGCTGTCAGGCGTGCAATAAGTTACGTCAAGCAACGTCCCGCCATACCGTTGAAAAGGGATGGGCGAAGGCGTTGGCGTATCGGCGGGTTGAGGGGTTGAGGTCGGTGCCTGTGCAGCAGTCGGTATTGTTTGTCCGGGCGAACAGGATAAGAGAAAAAGCGTCAAAGTCACTACCAATAAGATATGTGATTTGGCAAAAAGAGTCTTAATTCGTTTACTCCTTGCGGACGGGATTCTTGATCTCTCCCAATCCTTCGATTTCGACGGCAACTTCGTCGCCATTCTTTAATTCACCTACACCCGAGGGAGTCCCGGTGAACAGCAGATCGCCCGGTTCGAGGGTCATCACCGACGAAATATAGGCGATCAAGGTTGGGACGTTGAACACCATGTCACGCGTGGATGCCATCTGTCTCATCTGACTGTTGACACGCACGGTCAGGACCGCATCAGCAGGATCGAAATCGGTATCGATCCACGGGCCGAAGACGCAGAACGTATCGAAGCCTTTGGCACGCGTCCACTGATCGTCGGTCCGCTGCAGGTCACGGGCGGTCACATCGTTGCCGATGGTGTACCCGAGGATATGTTTCCTGGCATTCTCCGCCGTGATGTAGCGTCCGCGTTTCCCGATCACAGCGACCAACTCTCCCTCATGCTCCACTTGCGCAGACTGCGATGGCAGGAGGATCGCCTCGCCGTCCGGAATGATCGAAGAAGGCGGCTTCAAAAAGATGAGCGGGACCTTCGGCACCTCGTTGCCCAATTCCTTGGCATGTTCGATGTAGTTGCGTCCCACGCAGATGATCTTACTCGGCTCGCAAGGGGCGATCAGCTTTACGTCCGCGAGGGGCGTTTCGGCTTCCTTGCGGCGATAACGCCCGAAGACATTCCCACCGATCTCGCCGACTTTGTCCCCCAGCAGCCAGCCATATTTTGCTTTTTTGCCATCCCCTGTCTCGTAACGAACCACGCGCATGTTGCCTCCATTGGATTACTTGTCATTGCTTCACCGCCCGCTTCGCCGTTAGGCTCAGCGCGAGTGGCTCGCAACCCCGACTGCTTTCGCCGGGGCAATGACGGGCAAAAGTGTAGCACAAATTTGAGAACCTCGCGGTATAATGCGCAACACGGGCGCTTAGCTCAGTTGGTTAGAGCATCTCTTTTACACAGAGAAGGTCATGAGTTCGAGTCTCGTAGCGCCCACAAAATAAAAACACAGAACGGCGCTTCAGCGCCGTTCTGTGTTTTATCCCCTTATCTCATCCCGCCTTCTGCACCGGGTACTGGATCTCGACCACGGTCTCCGGGTCGTTCTGACTGTTCTCGGGTCTCGGCTCGCGCAGAACGATCTCGCGACCGGGTCCCACGATCTGATATTTGTTCTGATCCAGCCATTTAAGGATGGCATCATAAGCTTCGCCAATCGCAGCGAATGATCCGGCATGGATCACACAGGCCATCGTTTCGAAACCCGGCACGTTATAAACTTTCACTCGTTGGGTGGGTGCCAGTTCATCACTGATTTGTTCACAAACTTCAACGTCCCAATCGCGCTCCTTGTATTCCGGATCATGGTAGAGCGTGAAGCAGGGACCTACCGGTCGGACATGTTGCCGGGTCAGATAGTTTCCCAACTCGGCCCACAACGGACCCTGCTCCGGTGGCGTGGGGACAACCCCGCGCACCGAGGCGACTCTGATCGGTTCAACTTTCTTGATGACAACATCATACCTGGACATACTATTCTCCTGTTCGATTTGTCTCAGCCAAATGTCGACGCGCTCCAGTCGTTCCGCTTCCTCCTCCACCCGCTGCCTGATCTCCGCCTGACGCAGCTTCAGCATCCCGCGCATCTGCTCGGTGGGCAGATCCTTTTCGAGGAGACGGCCGATCTCCTCCAGGGAAAAGCCCAGGTCTTTGAGCGCCAGGATGCGATACAGGCGGGATAGTTGGTGGAACTCGTAGTAACGGTAGCCGGTAAAGCGATCCACTTCGATGGGCTTGAGCAGGCCCATCTCATCGTAGAAGCGCAGCGTCTTGATGGACACACGGCTGAGTTTGGAAAAGTCTCCGATCCGGATCATCTGAAGGCCTCCGATGTCTTTATACACTCTCCCGCAGGAGGAGAGTCAAGTTTTTTAGCACAGATATTCTAAGCCTGA
>DASTJG010000072.1:0-16595 GCA_035716785.1 Anaerolineales bacterium | reverse complement strand
CAATCCAGCGAAATGCCGTAAGCGCGGATCTTGCCTTCGTTCTTGAGTTTCTCCATTTCCTCATACAATTCCGGCGCGACTCTGCCATCCATCAGTTCGCGCGGCGGATTGTGAAGCAGCAGGATGTCGATGTAATCGGTTTGGAGTTTGCGGAAGCTGCCTTCGAGCACCGGGCGGATGTTCTTGGCCTCGAAGTCGCGTGTGCCATCGGCGCTGTAGTGACTGAACTTGGTGCACAGGATGATATCCTTGCGCACAGATTTCAGTCCCTCGCCCAGCAGTTCCTCGCTGCGACCTGCGCCGTAGCCGGGCGCGGTGTCGAAGAAATTGCAGCCTGCCTCCAAAGATTTCTGGACGATGCGCAGCGCTTCCTGCCTGTCATTGACGCCCCAATCAGGGTTTGCCAGTTGCCACGCGCCGAGCCCGATCTCGGAAACGTTCATGCCGGTATCACCAAATGGACGAAGTTTCATAATACACTCCTGTCTTTCCTGAATTTCTAAGGCATAAGTTTACAACGTAGAGCGTGCTCAAAGTCAAGGGGTTCTCGCCGCGTGAACTGCGATTGATCACGATGACCCTTCCACCTGCTGTACCTCCTTATTCTCGAACAAATCCATAAAACCTAAATCCCGGTTCACAGGGGAGCACTCAAAGGTTGTCGATAGCCCAAGAGAGCAAACCACGCAGACACTAAGGCGCGGAGTTTTTGAGATGCTTTTCTCCGTGTTTCCGTGTCTCCGTGGTTATTTTTCTCCTTCCGGCAAAAGACCCTTACAAACTTTTAGTGCACCCGTCAAAGGGGTCCACGACAGTGTTGTTGGACATTGTCACATTTGCTACCGCACAAAATCCCTCACCACGAAGGGGCACAAAGGCAAATCTTAAGGCTGTTCCTTCGTGATACTTTGTACCCTTTGTGGTGAAAAACGCGTGGCGCCACAAAAACCTGTCCGGTAGTGAAATTCTCACATACCTTTGTAGATGTACACAATAAAAACTCAACTCTGCAGCGTTATATATTTTCGCCTCGGATTGACCCCCACCATTCCTTCAAACACTCCCTTGATCGTTTTCAAGTCCGCTTCCATATCATCGGTGGGATGAAACACCTGCCCAATGCGGACGGTCTTATGCCTGCCATCCACGACCGCCATCACAATGGGAATCCCTGCGCTTTTGGCAATGTGATAAAAGCCGCGCTTCCACTCTGTCACATGGTGACGTGTCCCTTCGGGCGCGATGGTCAGGATGAACTGCTCTGACTCATAGCATACCTTTACCATTTGCTCCACCAACCCTGTGGACTTTTTGCGGTCCACAGGAATACCGCCACAGTAGCGGAAAAACCAGCCTATCGGAAAGCGGAACAACTCCATTTTGCCCATGAATTGGACGTTTGTCTGCAGAGCGAAGATCACGCCGAGGAACAGGACAAAATCCCAGTTGGAGGTGTGTGGCGCGCCGATCAGAACATATTTGGGCAGGTCGGGGAGTTCTCCAGCCACGCGCCAGCCAACCCCTCGCAGAATGAATTTTGCAAGATAGTGAAATATCCTGCTGAGAATTGGAGTGTTGAAGATGGTGGTGGTCATGTATATTCCTCAACAATATAACCCAAAAATCTAAGTTGTGTCTCGCAAGACGAAATTGTGGTTAAATAACTGCATGGCTTTGAAATCATTGCTCCGCTCCACAGTCTATCACATTGAGAAATTGACACAACGTCTCCGGTTTGCATCGCAGCCTACTGATCTGCCTATCCTGCTTGGCATCTCCTTTCCTAAAAGCGGCACGCACCTGCTCGACCAGATTTTGCTTGGTTTCTCGAAGGTTGCGCCGTTCTCCCGCCGCTTGCATTCGTTCTACGCGGAATACGAGGGTGAAAGCGGGCACAAGCGTTCGCCCGAACAGGCTCTGGCATGGCTGGATTCGCTGTGTCCACGTGACATTGCTTCCGCGCATCTTTTTGCGCGCGAGGAAGTAATGAAGCGCGTGTGTTCCTCCGCCTTCGTTCCCTACTTCATCTTTCGTGATCCGCGTGATGTAGTCGTCTCGCACGTCTTTTACGTGACCGACATGGAAGCGCGGCACGTCCACCATGACTACTATCAGTCGCTGCCCGATTTCAATGCGCGTCTCAGTGTCAGTATTGTGGGAAGGCCTGACGTGGGGGTCGAGTTTCCGAATATCGCCGAGCGCTTCGCCTCATACCTCGGATGGCTCGACCAGCCCGCCGTGATGACGATCCACTTCGAGAATCTGATCCACGACCGCGCCGGGATGCTGAATCGCATCATCGATCACCTCCTCACCCGCGTCCCGCTTCAGGCGCCTCGACAATCGATCCTGGAAGCCCTCGAGTCGTCCATCAACCCGAAGCGTTCTCCCACCTTCCGCTCCGGGAAGACCGGCGAATGGAAGAAGTACTTCACCGACGAGCACAAGAAGATCTTCAAAGATGCCGCGGGAGATTTGCTGGTGCGCCTCGGCTACGAAAAGGATAACGATTGGTAATGCCCCATGCAGATGAGTTGTTCTGCAAGCAAGTTGTTTTATTGCCGTCTGTGCTTATAATAAAAAGCAGATCCAATGTTGATTTGAGTTTGGGGTTCGCGCTGCGATTTCTTCATCGGCAATCGAGAAAGTTCCCTCGATTCCCAAAGGTCACCATGAACACGTCAAAGTCAAATGTCTTTTCCAGGGATACGGCCATTCTGTGGCTGCTGGGCCTGGCGTTATTTCTTCTCCATATGTTCACCAACAATCAGTATGGATTCCATCAGGATGAACTGGTTGTGCTGGACAATGCCAACAATCTGGATTGGGGGTTCGTCGAATACCCGCCGCTGACGCCGTTCCTGGGGCGCATCCAGTTGGCGCTGTTCGGCCTGTCGCTGGTGGGTGTGCGGACGTTCTCCGCGTTGGGATTCGCCCTTGTCCTCGTCCTGACCGGGTTGATGGCGCGCGAGTTGGGTGGCAGCAAACGAACACAGATCATCGCGGCCATCGCCGCGTCCATCGCGCCGTTTGCCTTGATCCAGGGAGCGCTGATCCAATATGTTTCATTTGATTTTCTCTGGGTTGTTCTGCTTGCCTACCTGATGATCCGCTTGCTGAAATCGGATGACCCGCGCTGGTGGATCCCGATCGGGATCGTGATCGGTCTGGGAATGATGACCAAATATACGATGGCAATGACCGTCGCGGGACTGGTGGGAGGTGTGTTATTAACCGACGCGCGGCGCTACTTGCGGAGTCCCTGGCTGTGGGGCGGGGTTGCCTTGTCGCTGCTGGTTTTCCTCCCGAACCTGATCTGGCAAATCCGGCACGATTTCATTTCCCTGGAATTCCTCTCGAGCATTCACGCGCGCGATGTTGAAATTGGACGTGCGGACAGCTATCTCATCGATCAATTTATTTCTTCTGCGAACATTGTCGCGGTCCCGCTCTGGATCGCGGGCTTATATTTTTATTTTTTCAGGGAAGACGGCAAACGGTTTCGTGTGATCGGCTGGATGTATGTCATTCTGTTCCTGATCTATCTGTTTACCCGCGGGCGTGGTTATTACCTGGCGCCTGCCTATCCCATGCTGATCGCGGCGGGCGCAGTCCTCTGGGAACGCTGGTTGGCTTCGTCCGCGCCGAATAGGATTATCTCCATATTCAGGCCGAATTGGATCGCTCTTGGGATTGGCACAGTATTTGCAGGCACGCTCGCCTTGCCGATCGCGCCGATCAATTCCCCGTGGTGGGATGTTGTCAGTGAAGTGCACGATACCTTTACCGAGCAGATCGGCTGGCAGGACATGATCGCGACAGTTGCAGGTATTTATGAAGATCTGCCTGCGGATGAAAAAACACGCACGGGGATCCTCGCCAGGGAAAATGACGAAGCCGCGGGGCTGAATTTGTACGGTCCGGAATATGGCCTGCCGAAGGCCATCAGCGGCGGGAACACGTTCTGGCTGCGCGGCTATGGGGATCTGCCTCCTGAAACGCTGATCATCGTGGGTTATTACCTGGAAGAGCTTACCCCTGCTTTTGAGCAGTGCGAATCTGCGGCTACGATCACCAACTCCTATGGGGTCGACAATGACCTGCGCGATCCACCCACGATTTATGTCTGCCGCGGACTGCGTTTCTCATGGCCTGAACTGTGGAAGAGGATTAAAAGTTACTCGTGAATTGCTCCATCGTCATCCGCGCCTACAACGAGGAAAAACATATCGGACGTCTGCTCGAAGGGATCCGGCAGCAAACAATCAGGGATGTGGAGATCATCCTCGTCGATTCCGGCTCGACCGATGGAACGGTTTCCGTTGCCGAATTCTTTGGCGCGCGCCTCGTGCGGATCCCACCCGCCGAATTCACGTTCGGGCGCTCGCTCAACCTTGGGATCCGTGCCGCGACGCGGGAACTGGTTGTGATCGCCAGCGCGCATGTTTATCCGATCTATCCCGATTGGCTGGAATCGCTTTTACGCCCCTTTGAAGATGAAAACATTGCGCTGACCTACGGCAAGCAGCGCGGACCGGAAACCGCGCATTTCTCCGAGCAACAGGTCTATCACCAGTGGTATCCGGATGCCAGCCAGCCGCGCCAGGCAACTGCCTTTTGCAACAATGCCAACGCCGCGATCCGCAGGAGTCTTTGGGAAAAGAATCCCTACGATGAAACGCTGACAGGACTTGAAGACCTGGCCTGGGCAAAGCGGGCAAAGGAGCAGGGGTACGACATTGCCTATGTGGCCGAGGCGGAGATCATCCACGTTCACAATGAGACTCCGAGTGGAGTGTTCAACCGTTACCGCCGCGAGGGCATGGCCTTCAAACGGATCTACCCCGAAGCACATTTCAGCTTGTACGATTTCGTTCGGCTGACGACCATGAACATCCTGAGCGATCTATGGCATGCGGCGGGTGAGCGCGCCTTGTGGAAAAATATCCCATCCATTTTCTGGTTCCGTTTTATGCAATTCCATGGGACAAGATTGGGGTATCGCGAGTCGGGTTTGCTGACGCCGCAGCTGCGCGAAACATTCTATTACGCGCGGGAGAGAAAGCCAAAAGAGCGCGCGCAAAGAGATATCGAGCCGATTCGGTATAATGAATAAGAAGGGATCTGAATGATATTTTCCAAACTTTTCGGCAGGAAAGCGCCACCTCCGCCAGTCAGAAAGTTTTTCCCCGAGAATCGACTCGAAGCATTGCTGATGCAAGCTGCCAATGATCCGAGCACGCGTCCGGAGTTTTACAAGGAACTTCTTGTCGCTGATCTGTTTGTGCTGATTGCACCGGGTGACCATCCATACGGCAATTTTGTCGCCCAACCGGGAGAGACCCTGAGTATAAAAGGGATTACTGTGGAAGGAAGAAAATTAATTCCTGTATTTACGTCGGAACGACGTTTGCGAGAATATATCCAGGCACAGGATAGCCAGGCAAGATTAAATGGTCGTGCTTTATTGTCCATGATTGCCACACAGAATGATGGGATTGTTCTAAACCCAGCCTCCGGTTATGGCAAGGAATTCACATCACACGAAGTGATCTCTCTGGTGGATGGTTCCATCTTTCAACCAAGACAACAAGTTCTTGCAAAAGAAACAAAAGTCTTGATGGGTATGCCTAAAGAATATCCTACAGAAGTAGTCAATGCTTTGGTGCGATATTTTCAGGGAAGCTCGGAGGTCAAAAAGGCATATGTTGCTCAGATCCATATGCCTGATTCGGGTGAGCCGCCTCATCTCATATTTTCCATCCAGGTTGACGGCGATTTTCGTCGACTTGCTTCTGATCTTGGTGTGGTGTTTCAAAGCATTCTCGCAGCAGATCAATTTGCGGATCTAATCCAATTTGGGCAAGGCAATTTGGATGATTTTTTCGAAACGCAACAGCCATTTTTTCAACGGTAAGGCTTAAGTGATTTAGAGATATGCCATTCCATCCCTTCTTAATCTCCCTTTACTCCATTTTTGCACTCTATGCCGAGAACATTTCAGAAGTATCCGTGAGCGTTGTTTGGCGACCGCTGATCGCTTTGATCCTAAGCGTTGCCGTTTTATTGGTCCTGCTTTATGGTCTAACAAAGAACTGGCAGAAGAGCGGATTGGTACTTGGTTTCCTGCTGATATTGTTCCTGTCCTACGGTCATGTATATGGTTTTTTGAGAGACAACCTGAACCTGCAGGATGTGGCCTGGGGCGAAGTGTACTTTTTCCGCCACCCGTTTTTCAGTACTGCATGGATCATCCTGGGGCTTGTCGGGGCGTTTCTGATCCTGCGCCTCAAAGATGTACGCCAATTGACTTTATTCATGAATTCCATGTCACTGATCATGTTGTTGTTTCCTGTTTACAACGTAGGATTGTATTTATACAGGGAACAGGTGTACGGCACCCGGGAAAATGTTCAGAGCACGGCATTGCATCTGCCGGAAGATGGGGCTGCTCCCGATATTTACTTTATCGTGCTGGATGCCTATGGCCGCAAGGATGTGCTGCAGGAAATGTTCGGGCTGGATAACTCGGAGTTTCTGCAAGAGTTGGAGGATCTCGGTTTCTACGTTGTAGAGTGCAGCCAGAGCAATTATGCGCGCACAAGGTTGTCCATCACTTCCACGCTGAACATAAGCTATGTTCAAAATCTCGTTCCCGAGCAAAACCCAGGTGAACTGAATGCCCAGCTCAAGCCATACCTGTCGGAGAACCAGGTCCGTTTATTGTTGGAAGAGATCGGATATAAAACTGTGACCTTTGAAAATGGCTTCCCCTGGCTGAAATGGAAAAACGCGACGTATTATCTCCAGAAAGGGTCACGAGACTCTGTTCAGTTTCAACTGGCGACCACACTAACTCCTTTTGAGGAGCTGTTTCTCAAGACCACCTTGGTGCGCGCCCCAATCGACCTGCAACTCGCGAATGCGTCGGTTTCGAGTGAAGCTTCACGCCGCGAAAGCATTTTGTATATGCTGGAGACTCTGCCTGAGACACCCAAGATACCGGGACCCAAACTGGTCTACGCTCATCTGATCTTGCCGCATCCGCCTTTTATCTTTGGGGCAAATGGCGAGGAAATATACCTGGGCAGCGATGCCACCACGTCGGATTCGGATGACACGCCCCTTTATGTTGATGAGGCATCGCGAGACGCGTACCGTGACCAGACGATTTACACGAACAAATCGATCATTCCGATCCTGCGTTCCATCATCGAAGAGTCGCCCGTCCCGCCGATCATTGTCCTGGAAAGCGATCATGGTCCCACCAACTATGGCGGGCCCAAGAACCGGATGGGGAACCTGATGGCTTATTACTTTCCGGGGAAGGATGCGAGTACCCTCGCCTATCCATCCATTACGCCGGTCAATTCCTTCCGATTGATTTTCAATACCTACTTCGGAGCCAATTACCCTCTTCTGGAAGATGTAAGTTATTTCACATGGCAAACCAATGATGTGGAATACGAGATCGTCCCGAATACCTGTGCTGACCCATAACAGCTTGAGAATTGTTCCGCTGTCCAGGGGATGAAATGTTCGAGGCGCGGCGAACAGGCCTCAGCCGGACAGGAGCGCCTTTCCAGGATTTCCGCTGCGGGGAAAGGGTCGGATTCGGTATAATCGTCCTTTGCGAACCCGATCACTTCCGGTTTGCAGACGCTTATCCATCAATCCAAGTTAAAGAGAAAAATTGCAAAAGTCATCTGCATTTCCCTGGCATGCTCTTCTTTTTGCCTTATTTCCCGTGGTTAGCCTGCTTGCAAATAACGTCGGGCAGGTTGATTATTCGGTCGCCTATCGGTCGTTCGCATTGAGCCTGGTTGTTTCAGCCGCTATATTGGTAGTAGCGAAATGGGTCCTGCGTGACTGGCAGAAGGCGGGTGTGTTCGTCACCGTAATGAATATTCTCTTTTTCTCCTATGGACATGTATATTCTTATGTGGAAGATGCAAAGATCGCGGGCATCTTGATTGGCAGGCATCGGGTGCTTGGCGCTCTGTGGCTGGGAATATTGATCTTGTCAATCCTATGGGTTGTAAAACGGAAGGATCTTCAGATCCTCACTTCAAGCTTGAACGTTGTTACCGTCTTCTTATTGGTTTCCCCGCTCTATACCCTGATTTCATTCTGGTATTCCAATCTTAGTGTTCGAGAGACAAAGCTGTCCAACGACCCGACCCTGGAATCCCTGGCCGCTTTGAGTGCTTCGCCAGATTCGCCGGATGTCTATTTCTTTGTCCTTGACCAGTATGCCCGTGCGGACGTCATCGCTGAATATTTTGATCATGATATTTCAGATTTTCTCAATGGTTTGGAGGACCTTGGCTTTTACGTTGCATCCTGTGGCCACAGTAATTATCCCTCCACGACCGCTTCATTGACTGGAACATTGAATCTTAATTACGTCTCTGAATTGGGTGAGGACTTTACACCTGAGAATAAGAGTTATAGTCCCATGCACCAGGCGATTAAGAACAGCAGGGTGGAGTCCGCATTCCGACAGCTTGGTTATCAAATTATCGCCTTTGAGACAGGTTACAATTTTACAGAACTGGAGGATAGTGATAAATTTTACAAGCTGCCTTCCAACACGCTCAATGGCTTCGAGTCCCTTCTCCTGCGGAATTCAGCGATGGTGCTTCCCGCTGACTTGGGTCTGCTGGATCAGTATGAATTAACTGATGATCAGAGAAAACGTGATCTCACTTTGTTCGTATTGAACCAGGTCGAGCAGGTCCCTTCCCTTCCCGGCAAAAAATTCGTGTTTGTGCATCTGGTCATCCCGCACCCTCCGTTTGTATTTGGCCCCAGCGGAGAATCCATGGTTATCCCGCCTTACTATGAGAATGGTGAAGCTGGCTATCGAAAAGAGGATTTTCGGAGAGGCTATCGCAACCAGGTCATGTTTATCAATCCGCAAATCTTGAATACGGTGAATAAAATTATCGCCAATTCCTCACAGCCGCCAGTCATTATTATTCAGGGAGATCACGGCCCGGCAAAAATTCCGGACGAAAAGAGAATGAACATTTTGAGCGCCTATCTTTTCCCGGGCGCAGAGCCTGGTTTCTATCCGTCACTTACACCGGTAAATAACTTCCGTCTGGTATTTAATACCTATTTCAATACTGCGTTGCCCATTCTCCCGGATAAAAGCTTTTATGTAGGTATCAATAATCCATATGTGTTCAAGGAAATGCACGATCCTTGTACCCCTTCACAATAGGTTGGCTTTAGCATCATGAGAAACTTAGTTGCTCTTGTTCCCATGCGTCATCACAGCCAGCGCGTAGCCGGCAAGAATTATCGCATTCTGGCGGGAAAGCCATTATTCCATCATATTATCGAGACATTACTCGCTGTTCCTGAGATCAGCGAAGTCGTGGTGGACACAGACTCAGTCCCGGTGATGGATGGTTTGCGCCAACATTTCCCACAGATCAGGACCATCGACCGTCCTGAAGAGTTGCGGGCAGATGATGTACCGATGAACGATATTTTGATCCACGATACCGCGCAGGCCCAGGCAGATTTTTATCTGCAGACTCATAGTACGAATCCTTTGCTCAAGCCGGAAACGGTCTCACGAGCCATCAACAGTTTCCTGTCCGGTTACCCGGCTCACGATTCGCTCTTCTCGGTCACGCGCTGGCAGACCCGTCTCTATGACCAGCATGGGCGCGCCATCAATCATGATCCGGCCGTCCTGATCCAGACCCAGGACCTGCCTCCGGTGTATGAGGAAAATTCCTGTCTGTATATCTTTACCCGCGCAAATTTGATCAAGCACCGTCACCGGATCGGCGAAAAACCGATGATGTTCGAGATCAGTGCGGATGAAGCCTGGGATATCGATGAGGAACTCGATTTTGCGATTACCGATTTTCTTTTGAGGAGAAAGAATCAAATTGAGTCATTTTAGAGTTATTCAAAAAAAATTAGGCAAATGGTTTTCTGTTCCCTGGTATCCATTTGCAGTGAGTGCTTATCCGGTTCTCGCTTTGCTTGCTGCAAATATCGGACAAGTGGATTTAAAGGCAGGTATCCGTCCACTGTTGGTCTCGATTGCATTGGGCGGATTGTTGTTCTTTATTCTCTGGTTATTCTTCCGTCAAACGCATAAAGCAGCTTTCCTCTCTGCTCTCTGGCTGGCATTGTTCTTTTCCTACGGACATATTTATATCGCCCTTGATGAGAAGTACCCTGACGCTAATTCTGCTCTGTGGCTTGCTGTGGCATGGGTTATCTTATTTCTGCTCGCACTTTGGTGGGTGACCCGTCCCCGTTTTACATTCACATCCACAGTAGTGGCATTGAACGTGGTCTCGGTTGTGCTGTTGGTTATGACCGGGTGGCAGTTGATTCCAGAGATCCAGCCGCGCAGCGCCCATGCTCTGGCTCTCGCAGATGCCCCGATCCAGACGGACCTTGTACGCCCTGCAAAAGCTCCGGATGTTTATCTTTTCCTATTGGATTCATACACCCGCGCCGACCTGCTCAAGGAAGTGTATGGGTTTGACAACAGTGAATTTCTCCGTGAACTGGAAAAGCGCGGCTTCTTTGTCGCGGAGTGCAGCCAGAGCAATTACGTGCGGACCGAGATTTCGCTGGGCTCATCTCTCAATATGCAGTATCTGCAGGATCTCAGCGACAAATTTGTGCCGGAGAACACCGGTCGGCGCCTGTTGTGGGATTCACTGAAGCACAATGCTGTGCGCTACAACTTCGAGAGCATGGGCTATGAAACCATCTTTTTCGAAACAGAGTTTGCCTGGCTTAACATATCGGATGTCGATCACTACCTGAGCCCTCCGCCGATCTCTTCCGGACTGACTGACTTTGAGGGTTTGTTCCTGCGCACAACGCTCGCTCGCTACGCACAGGAATGGGGCTGGGTCGACCCTGATCGTGTCTTGGGAGTTAAGGCGCGGGATCGTTTCAATAATGTATTCGACCATATCGACGACATCGCCAAAATGCCACAGCCGACGTTTTCCTATGCTCATCTGGTTTCACCCCATCCGCCATTCGTATTCGATGCGAATGGCAACCCCACCCATCCGGCCGATTTCTGGAATGAGCAGCGCCTGTATCCGGCGAAGCTGTACCAACAGGGGTACGTGAACCAGGCGCAGTTCCTGAATAAAAAGATGCTGCAGGCGGTGGATACCATTCTGGCCGAGTCTGATGTGCCGCCGGTTATCATTATTCAGGGCGATCATGGTCCCTGGCTGCAGCCGAAGGACAAACGAATGTGGATCCTGGCGGCCGTGTATTTTCCGAATCACGAAGACACACTGTACCCGGACGTTACGCCCGTCAATTTCTTCCGGCTGGTGTTCAATAACTATTTCGGTGGGAAGTATGATATTCTCCAGGATGTCAGCTATTTCTCTCCTGTTCCGAAATTGTACGATTTCTCCGAAATACCGAACACCTGTGGGAAATGACTCCTGAAAGGTTTTGTGCGTTGTGAAATCATCCCTGTTTCAAAAAATACAATTTGCACCGCTGTACCCGCTCTTTTTTGCCGCCTATCCGGTGCTGGCATTGGTGGGAATTAATATCAATGAAGTAGAGCCGATTGTACTTTGGCGTCCATTGATCGTTTTAGTGTTCGCCGCAATAGTGCTTCTTATCCTGTTCGGTTTCCTCTTTCAGGATAGCCAGCGCGGCGCGCTTTTGCTTTCCATTCTCATCTTCTTGTTCTTTACATATGGACATGCATATGCGTACTTAAAGCAAATTAATATCGCGGGTCATGTCATCGGACGGCACCGCTACATGCTCCCGCTCTGGATGGGAATAAGCCTTCTGGCAGTCTGGTGGGTAGTGCGCAAGCTGCGCAGCCCACGCTCGTTCACACCCGTCTTGAATCTCGTTTCTGCTTTTTTGCTGATCTATCCCTCTTTTCAAACCGTCTCCTATGTCATCAAAAGAGAGCAAACAGAAAAAGACGCGCTCAGAGCGGCACAGGCAAAAGGCGCGGTTCTGCCCCTGGGCTATGCTCCCGATATTTATTACATCATTCTGGATGCTTATGGCCGGGCAGACGTCTTGCAGGAGATGTTCGGTTACGATAATACGCCTTTCCTCGAGACGCTTACCTCCAAAGGGTTTTACGTCGCGGAATGTTCTCAAAGCAATTATGGGCAGACGATGCTCTCGCTGACTTCGTCTCTGAATTTCGATTATCTCGATGCGCTGACGAGTTCGTTGACGCCTGATGCCGATACGCGGGCTCCCTTGCGCGCCCTCGGACAATACAATGCTGCCAGAAAATTCCTGGCTTTCCAGGGATACAACATCGTCTCGTTTGCCACCAATTTCCCCGTCTCGGAATGGAAGGATGTCAATTATTTTCTCAGTCCGCCGCCGGAGGGGATGAACGATTTCGAGATCATGCTTGCGCAGACCTCTGCCTGGCGCGCGCCCATGGATATGGTCGACGAGCCGCCCGAACAGATCTCTGCCGAGTGGTATCGCCGCAGGACCCTGTTTGCTCTGGAACAAATGGAGACCATGGTGCCGGACGTTCCCAGTCCTAAGTTTGTGTTTGTGCATCTGGTGATCCCTCATCACCCCTTTGTATTCGGTCCGAATGGGGAGGAACTCAACAGCACCGAATCGGGCAAGGGCGTACCCAAGTTCGAAGAATACAAGATCAAGTATCCAGATCAGGTGAGATACATCAACAAACGCATCACTGCCCTGGTGGATCTTATTTTGCAGAATTCCCCGAACCCGCCGGTCATTGTGATCCAGGGGGATCATGGCCCTGCGCCATTTGATGTGAATGAACGCCGCATGAAAATTCTGAACGCTTACTATTTCCCCGATGGCACAGAAGATTTGTACCCGACGCTCACGCCGGTCAACACATTCCGGTTGATCTTCAATAAATATTTTGGGCAGAATTATCCCCTGCTTGAAGATCGATCTCTCTATTCCGCTTACGACATCCCCTACAATTATGAGGAAGTTCCAAACGACTGTACACCATGAGATACAAAGTTCTCTTCACTGCTCCTTACATGATCCCGTTCGTGGATCGCTTCAAGCCTGTCTTCGACAAATATGACATCGACCTGATCGTCCCGGAAGTGCATGAACGCATGGAGGAAGTGGATCTCCTCAAGTACTCGGGTCAGTTCGATGGCGCGATCTGTGGGGATGACCGCTACACTTCGCAAGTGCTCGCAGCTTGTCTGCCGCGGCTCAAGGTGATCTCGAAGTGGGGTACGGGCATCGACTCCATCGACGCCGAGGCCTGTTCCCGTTATGGGATCAAGCTGTGCCGCACCCCGAACGCGTTCACCCTGCCCGTCGCGGACACGGTCCTGGGCTATATCCTGGCATTTGCCCGCCGTCAGCCCTGGATGGACAAAGAGATGAAATCCGGCAAATGGGAAAAGATCTCCGGCAAGGCCCTGAGTGAATGTACGCTCGGCGTGATCGGCGTGGGCAACATCGGCCAGGCAGTGACGCGCCGGGCGCGGGCCTTTGGTATGAAGGTCCTCGGCACAGACATTGTCGAGATCGACCATGTCTTCGTGGCGGAGTCCGGGATTGAAATGACGAATCTCGAATCCCTGCTCTCGCGTTCTGATTTCGTCTCGGTCAATTGCGATCTTAACCCGACCAGCTATCATCTCGTCAACAACGATACGCTGGCCCTGATGAAACCTAATGCCGTGTTGATCAACACGGCCCGCGGACCAATTGTCGAGGAGAAAGCGCTGGTCGAGGCGCTGCAGGTCAAACGTCTCGCGGGCGCCGCGCTGGACGTCTTCGAAGTGGAACCTCTGCCGCTGGAAAGTCCGTTGCTGAGCATGGACAACGTCATGCTTGCCCCGCACAACTCCAACTCCAGTCCCGCGGCGTGGGAACGCGTGCACTGGAACACCATCCGGAATTTGCTCGAGGGGTTAGGGCTGGAATTTCATGCCGAGTAGTCGTAAGAAAACGCTTTGGCTTCAGAGCGTTCCAGTCCATTCTCTGTTGTTTGCTGTTTATCCAGTAATAGCTTTGCTGGCATTCAACACTACCGAAGTGGAGTTTTCATCGGGGTTGCGGCCGTTGCTTTTGTCGGTGCTTGTGGCCGGCTTCTTGATGCTGGTCTCCTACTGGATCTATCGAGACTGGGGACGGGCCGCGCTCGTCACAACCCTGCTCTTGATCCTGTTTTATTCGTACGGTCACATCTATATTTTGCTGAAGGGAATTCGGATCGGTGAGTTTTATTTGTTCCGCCACCGCACTCTGGTTCCGCTGTGGCTGGCTCTGACGGCTCTGGGGATCTGGTGGGTGTCGCGCAAACCATTGAATGCTACCTCGGCAACATCTACGCTGAATGTGATCGGTTTATTCCTGTTGATCCTGCCTGTCATCCAGTTGATCTCCTTTTCCGTTCAAAGCAGGGACTCGCAAACGGAGGATGCCTCGGCGCTGACCCTGCAGGTTCCCAGCCAGCCACCAGATATTTACTATATTATTTTGGATGGTTATGGCAGGGAAGATGTTCTGAAGAATCAGTTTGGGTATGACAACTCGGACTTTCTGAATCAATTGAAAGAACTGGGGTTTGTTGTCGCGGACTGTTCCCAGAGTAACTATGCCCAGACGCAAATGTCGCTGGCCTCCTCTTTGAATTTCAACTACATCGACGCGCTCAGCGACCGCTTTGTCGCCGGGTCCGAGGATCGGACCGGGCTGGATGCGTTGATCCATCACTCGGCTGCACGCGCCAGCCTGGAGAAAGCCGGGTACAAAACAGTATCCTTTGCCACCGGTTTTCTCTTCACGGAATTAACCGATGCGGATTATTTCCTCGGCCCGGGTTATTCCTGGGGTGAGTTGAACGAATTCGAAGCCCTCCTCATGGAGACGACGTTTGCCCGCCTGCTGCAGGATGGCAACCGGTTTGGGATGCAGACGTCGGGGTCAGAACGATTTCGCGAGCGCACGCTCTTTACCCTCGAAAAGATCGATGAACTATCCTACATCCCCGGCCCCAAGTTTGTCTTTGTTCATATCATTGCCCCGCATCCTCCTTACGTGTTCGGCCCGACCGGCGGTCCCATGGAACCTGCCGAGGCCGGGACCACCAAAACCCGGGAAGGGGCGAGTCACTACCGCGATCAGGTGATCTATATCAACAGCCGCATCCTGGAAGTGATCCCGAAGATCGTTGCGAATTCCTCCACGCCGCCGATCATCGTGATCCAGGGCGATCATGGGCCCACGGTTCCCAGCAGCCCGCGGGCGCGCATGAGTAATCTCAACGCCTATTACCTGCCCGGTGCCGAGGCAGCGCTGTATCCAACGATCACGCCGGTGAATACATTCCGCGTGATCTTCAATACCTACTTCGGACAGAACCTTGAGCTGCTGGATGATGTCAGCTTATACTCGGAATATGATGATCCCTTTAACTGGAGGGTCGTTTCAAATTCCTGTAAGACGGGTGAATAGCTCGATTCTCAGTACACGGATTACACGGACCAGCACGGAAACTCTTGAATTCGACGGAGCAGGGACATGGATGCACACAAAAAATTTGAGGGAAAACATTCGGAGTTGACAGGTAAAATATTAGGCGCTTTCTTTCAACTGCATAAAGAACTGGGGTTCGGTTTTTCTGAAAAAGTTTATGAATCCGCCTTGGAAGTGCTGTTAACTGAACTTGGGATGATTGTTGAAAGGCAAAAGGAAATTTGTGTCTATTACCACGGAAAAGTTGTTGGCGAATGCAAAGCAGATATGATTGTCAACGGTGTTGTTTTGCTCGAACTAAAATCCGTTGAAAAATTGATTGACGCACATGATGCTCAACTGCTCAACTATTTAAAGGCCACAGAAATCGAAGTGGGTCTTTTGTTGAATTTTGGACGTCAGGCAGAGTTTCACCGTAAGATTTACGATAACTCACGCAAAGGTTCTCTCACATGGTCAAGAATTCCGTAAAAACTGATTCCACATCCGTTAAATCCGTGTTCTCCGTGTACAAAAAAGGTGTTCACCTATGAATAAAGTTGTTCTCATCACTGGCGCGGGAGGCGGGATCGGACGCGCAACTGTGCATCACTTTGCATCCAAAGGCTGGCGCGTGATCGGGGTGGATCGCGCCGAGTTTGGCGAGGGTTTCCCCGAAAACGGTCGTTTCATTCAGGCGGACATCTCCCACCCTGAGTCGACCGAACAGATCTTCGAGCAGGCGCGGGCCTTCCATCCCACACTCAATGCTCTTGTCAACAATGCCGCGATCCAGGTAGCAAAACCGCTGGTGGAAACGACCGTCGAGGAGTGGGACGCGGTCATGGCATCCAACCTGCGGTCCATTTTTCTGTTCGTCAAGCTCGCTCATCCGTTACTGAAAGCCGCGGGCGGAGGAGCGATTGTCAACGTCTCGTCGGTGCACGCCATTCAGACCTCCACCAACATTGCTGCCTACGCGGCCTCGAAGGGCGGTTCGCTGGCCCTGACGCGCGCCCTGGCGATCGAGTTCGCGCCCGATAACATCCGCGTCAATGCCATTCTGCCGGGCGCGGTGGATACACCGATGCTGCGCGCCGGCCTGGGGCGCGGACACG
>DASTJG010000071.1:0-3723 GCA_035716785.1 Anaerolineales bacterium | reverse complement strand
TGTCCTGGCAGGATGCTACGCGACACTTTCGCCAGCAGTGCGATTAGTAGAAGAAGTACCTGATCCTCGTATGTTTATGGCTACCACCCCGGCGACGCGCAGGTGTCCATATCCCCGCTCTGCAAACCGTCCCTGAGCGCCAGCTGCCGCTGCTCAGACGATCCATGGGTCCACGACTCGGGTGAGATGTAGCCCTGTGTCTCGCGCTGGATGCGGTCGTCGCCCACGGCTGCTGCCGCGTCCAGGCTCTGGGCAATATCCTGATCGGTCACCTGCGTCAGGTAACCGGTCTCGGTGGCGTGGAATGCCCAGACGCCGGCCAGGCAGTCGGCCTGAAGTTCCGTTTGCACGGACTCGCTATCGGGTCCGGTGGCGTTTGAGCTGTTCGACAGTGCACCAAGCAGATCCTGCACGTGATGGCCGTACTCATGAGCAAGCACATACGCCTCGGCGAACGAACCGCCCTGGGCGCCAAAGCGCGTCTGTAATTCATTGAAGAAGTCGAGATCCAGATAGACTTGCTGATCGCTCGGACAGTAGAATGGCCCCATGGTGCTGCTGGCATAGCCACAGGCGGCCTCTGTTGCCCCCGTGAAAAGAACGGTATCGGCCGGTGTGTACTGGCTCCCGCGCTGGGCAAATTCATCGGTCCAAAATGATTGGATGCTGTTGACGAAGCCGACGATGCGGCAATCCTCGCGGGTATTCGCGTCTGCCCCGGTCTGGCATTGCGCCTCCAGGTCGTTAATGCCGCCAGGGTACTCCGTAGCGGGCAGCCCCTGCCCGCCATCACCAGTTGTCGAGCCGGGCAGATTCCCGCCCAGCAGCATGAACACGATGGTGAGGATCAGGCCCAGTCCTCCACCCCCTACAGCAATTGCAGTCCCTGTTCTGCCCCGGCCACGCCGGTCCTCCACCTGCGATGGATCCAAACGGGATCTCTTGTTGAATGACATTTTTTCATCCTTTACTCTGAGCTTCTCCAGAGTGCGAAACTGACCTAGCGAAGCGGCAGATTGTAATGAACTACTGTTTAATAAGTGTTGCCCTTGAGGCTCACAGATTTGACCTCATGCAAACGTGTTGCGCGTTTGGCGCCCACTACCGCTTGTCCACAGGATTGCTGCGCTTATCTCATTATTAACTTTACTTTTTTCATCGATTTGTAGGCTGAAATTCAAACATAAAGTAAATTATGCGGCACGATGTATTTTGCAAGCCTTGAATCCATCATATGCCGAACACGCCCCGGCCGCATCCATCGACCGGGGAGTGTTGAACTCCGCCACCTGGGGGAGATCGCCAGAAGCAATTCGTGAGCTGATTTTACGGAATCTTGATTAGGCCGCGAGAAAATCCCAAGTAAGCACGATCTGAATCGCGAGCCCAACTAGATGTTTAGCTTCGTTTAGTATTGACAGCTTATCTATTTCCTGCCTGCAGCCTAATCTCCCCAGAACTTTAGGTGTATAGCCTGCAATCGATTAGAAGGGTATAGCGAGTGATTCATTCCCTCCTAATCGATTTTACTTCCGAGATTATTCAAGCAAGTCATCAGCCGAGCAGCATTTTGTTTGCTCATATGGGTTGGGTCTTCACGCAATGTGACATCTCTGGGACTCTTCACGGCCAATCCACCCGCTGGAGCACATGAGTATCGATGAAAGGAATGTAGATGTAGAGGCGACTTGTCCCGACCTATTTTCCCCTGTGTAGCGAGATTGGTTGTTGATATACTTTTGCAGGATCAATTACACCCCTGCAAACAAATTCCTATTTTAATCTGGGGGTTTCGTTTACAGAGAAAGACTGTCATCCAAAAGCAATTACATTGGGTGCAGGCAAACCGTAGTCAGGCATACAAAGGGACTCGACTGTGGACAACTACACAACAGATGAATTACAAGAAGCGCGTCGACCGATAGCTTCACTTATCAGCAAGTCGGAAAAAGCACAGCAGAAATTGGCATCTGGAACGTGGCAACACACGATGCTGCGAGACAACCTCAAAGCGTTACAGATTGCGTCTGCGCTGATGAATAAGGAAACTACCGATACGGATAATTTCACACGGGACGATTTACAAGAAGCCCTCCGTGCGTTTGCTTCGATGATCAGCAAGACCGAGAAGGCTCAGGCAAAATTCTCGCCGGGAACTTCCCAACACACGTTGCAGCGAAACAGACTCAAGGCGTTGCGCATTGCGGACGCAGTGATAAAGCTGGAGTTGGATAAGGGCTAAATGTGCATTTTGAAATCCTTTATGGGTACGTCATCCCTGGCTCGACTACGTGGATGCGCTCGTGACGTTTAAGCGTTTCGATGCCCAACACCGCGCACACCCGACGGGGGAGTCGCCGCGTTTTCGGGCAGGTTTCTGGCTCCAGGCTGATTCAAGCAAAGCGGCGTCATCTCGTCCCACCCACCCGCGGGTACCCACAGGGTGCTACGCAAACGCTCACCGTTGGCTGGCTCGTCTCGTTCAGAAATACAGGCACCTTGCGCATGGTGTCGGAAACTGATTATCGCGTCTGGTACCTATATGGGCATCCAGTCACTCGACTGTTGATCGACTATCGATTTACAGTGGAGTCTTGATGGCGAACAAGCGGCTTCGAAAGATTAGAACTCGCCATATTTTCTTGACAAAATAGAACATGTATTCTACCATAGAGACTTATGCTTGACCTTGAGAAAGGAGGCGAATCCTCTTTCAGGTTTTGTTCTTGAATCTCACAATAGGCGAGACACAATTCTAAATTTACAAGTAGAAATGGAACTCAGTCATGCGAAAAATTATTGTGCTTGAACACATCTCTCTTGACGGCGTCATCCAAGCCCCAGGCGGGCCAGACGAAGATACCAGCGGCGGCTTCGCGTATGGTGGGTGGATAAGTCCATATTCCGATGAGATTGGCGGAACAGCCCTGAGAAGGCAGATGAATCTGCCGTTCGACCTGTTGGTAGGGCGCAAAACCTTCGACATTTGGGAGCCGTTCTGGCCGCAGCATGCAGACGAATGGCCAGGCGTCAACACGGCGACCAAGTACGTTGCCTCGAATACCAGGACTTCCAGCGAATGGCAACCATCCGTGTTTTTGAACGGAGATATTGCAGAAAAAGTCGCCGAAATCAAGCAGCAGCGGGGACCGGATTTGAATGTTTGGGGAAGTGGTAATCTCCTGCAGACGCTCATGAAGCATGATTTGGTCGATGCATTCTGGCTGATGATCTATCCGATCACGTTGAGCAGTGGAAAGCGGTTGTTTGCCGAGGGCACGATCCCGGCGGCGTTCAAGGTGACGGAAAGCACAGTCACACCGAAGGGCGTCATTGTCGTGAATTACGACCGTGCAGGCGCAATCCCAACCGGAAGTTGATGAATATTCCCGCCATGTCAAGCCTCTGAAGGCAGTTTGGCAATCTGTTCTTAACGGCAAGTAGAGTATTGCAAAACAGAAAGCCAGCCAACAAGGTGTGCACCGGACGTTTGGTACGCGCCGCGTTTTTTGGCTTTTCTCATAGCTATGGCAGTTTCCCGTTTCCGAGTCTTTTTCTCCCCAGCCGCCGCAAGGCATTGAGTGGCTCTTAAGCTATTCGCGCGGTTCGTTGAAGAAATTTGAATTACAGGTATAAGTATGGAGGTCGAATATGGCGAATTTGATTTACGTGGCGAACACGTCACTCGACGGATATACCGAGGACAAGGATGGTAAGTTTGAC
>DASTJG010000070.1:0-19231 GCA_035716785.1 Anaerolineales bacterium | reverse complement strand
CTTGTCCTTGCCATGCGGCCGATGGCGCAGATCGCACAGGTCACATATATCTCTTTGAAAGATGTTTTGCGCCAGGATTACATCCGCACCGCGCAGGCAAAGGGACTGTCCTGGCGCGATGTGCGCAACAGACATGCCCTGAGAAATATTCTTATTCCCATCTTTACAACGCTGGGTACCTCTTTGCGGTATTCGCTTGCAAGTCTGATCATCGTTGAACTGTTCTTCGAGTGGCCGGGAGTAGGCTTGACCTTATTTGAGGCGATCGGGCGCCGGGAAATCTTTCTGATCGTTGATTTGATCCTGTCACTGGGCTTGTTCTTCTTGTTGGTGAACCTCGCTTTGGAGATATTGTTCCCCCTGCTGGACGCGCGCATCGCGGACCAGAATCGCGATGAAAGCCTGGAAGAGCAAGATTCCTTCGGCAGATGGTGGGGCAAGGTCTTTGAGATGTTCAAAGCCTGGCGGGCGGATGCACGCAGCGATCGTCGAATCCGCAAAAAATCGGAATTGCCTCCGTTGCCCCGCATGGAAGGCGGAAATACGGCATCCCGCGAGGAGATTAAACCTAAAACGAACTGGGTCTGGATTCTTCGCCATTTGATCACCAATCCGTCGCTGATCCTTGGGACGCTGCTCGTGCTTGGATTGGTCGGGTTGATCCTCTTTGGTCCCGGGTTCGCAGCGGCAGATCCACATCAAACCAACGGAGTGATGATGATCGAGGGGGAGATCTTTGCGCCACCTTTCAAACCATCTTCCATCTTTCCGTGGGGAAGCGATTATGTCGGGCGCGACATCCAGGCGCTGGTCTTGTACGGAGCCAGACAAACTCTGACGCTTGCATTCTTCGGAATGGTCGCCCGGCTGGCGCTCGGGGTTTTTCTCGGGGCCATGGCAGGGTGGAGTCAGCGCGGCTGGCTCGACCGGCTGGTGACCGGCGCGATCGGAGTCTGGGCGGCATTTCCGGTGACGTTATTCGCCATGATCCTGATCCAGGCGCTGGGCATCCAGCAGGGAATGTGGGTGTTCATCTTCACGGTTTGCATTGTCGGCTGGGGAGAGATCGCCCAGTTTGTGCGGGGCCAGGTGATCGCGCTCAAACCGCAGCTGTATGTTGAATCGGCGCGTTCCGTAGGATTGCGCTCAGACCAGATCATGGTCCGGCATATCGTTCCAAACCTGATGAACGGTTTGATCACCCTTGCGGCCCTGGAGATGGGCGGTGTGCTCATGCTTTTGGCGGAACTGGGCTATCTCAACATATTTTTGGGCGGCGGATTTCAAGCCATGATCGGTGAAGTGGGCCGGATGCAGGCGGTGATCGTCAATTATTCGGATGTGCCGGAATGGGCGTCCATGATCGCGAACGTCCGCCAGTGGTGGCGTAGTTATCCGTGGATGGTCACGTATCCCGGGATCGCCTTTTTTATTTCCATCCTTGCCTTCAATCTGACGGGCGAGGGCTTGCGCCGTTTCCTGGATGATAGCCAGGTCAACCTCAGCCGTTTGTTCAATCGATACACCTTCGCGGCGGGGATTGGTGTGCTGCTCATTTTCAACCTGGTTTTGCAGAGCGCCTCGCCGCTGTCTGTCTATCGGCCGGAGGCGCGCAAGTTCGACGCCGAAAATGTGCTCAAAGACATTCAGGCGTTGTCTGCCATCGAAATGGAAGGACGCGAGTCCGGAACGCCCGGAGCGCAGAAGGCTGCCGATTACATTGCACAGCGAATGGATGAGGTCGGGCTGCTCCCGGCTGGAACGCATGGAACGTATTTTCAGAACCTTGCCAACCCCCGCCTGCATTTGACTCAAATGCCCACACTGGAAGTGTTAAATTCCAACGGAGAGGCAGGCATGTCTTTGCGTTACCGAGAAGACTTTGCTGAACTCGCGACCATCGCAGGTTATGGAGAAGGCGAAGGGCAGGTCATGGGACTGGCTTTTGGCGAGCAGGTCGGCCCGGAAACGGCGACTGATCCCTATAACATGATCAACTCGGACGCTTACGGTCGCATCGCGATCATCCGCGGTAAAGACCTTGCAAAGATATATCGCAGGACCGTGAAAGGCATCCTGGTGGTGGCCGACGATTTCTTTTCGGTGCAGCGCAAGGACGTGTATTCCACTCAGCAGTATCTCATAGCAACCAAGGAGATACCCATTATGGTCATCACTCCTGAAGTTGCAGACCAACTGCTTGCAGCTGCCGGAAGCAGTCTCGCAGACCTGGATCGGATGGAAGCATCTCTGGCTCCTGGCGAGATGGCAGTGACTGGCCCAGGCGGCTCGTTGCGGATGTCTCTCCAGCCGGAGATGGTGGAAGATCTCACGAGTGAGCTCTTCACCCATGTTATCGGTGTTTATCCGGGAGAGGCCGCTGTTACACACATGGATAGTCAGGTGATCCTCGTCAGTGCTTATTACGATGGATTGGGAGTCGGACCGGATGGCACAGTCTATGCGGGCGCGAACGATAATGCCAGCGGGGTTGCGATGATGCTCGAGATGGCGCGCTTGCTGGAAGAATCCGCGTACAAGCCTGATAAGACGGTCCTGTTCGTTGCCTGGGCGGGCGGTGAACGATCCGAGCGATTGAACATCAAGACGATCACCAATGCAAGACCCGGTGGAAGTTCGCTCACCGTAACGGAGGTGATCGAGCTTTCGGGAGTTGGCTATGGAACGGGCGATTCCGTTGCTTTGAGCGAGGAGAGCAGTTATCGCCTCGTCCGCCTCTTTCAATCCGCGGCGGGCAAACTTGGAGTTCCGACCACGACGCGTGGACGGAATCCCCATTATGGGCGCGCGATCACCTGGCAGTTGGGGGCACGGACCGCGCTAACGCTCTCCGTCAGTTGGGATGGCTCGGATCATCTGGCCCATACTGTCGAAGATACACCGGAGATCATCGACCCTGACAAGGTACAGGATGTCGGTTCCGCGACAACGTTGGTTCTATTTGTCTTATGCCGGGAAACAGACTATTGACGTAAATTGTATAAACAACAGTGGCGTTCTGTAAATTCAGTGCAGGCGGTATTCATGTATAATACCGCCTGTATTTGTTCAACTTGGATTTTGATAATGGAGGTGTGTAGGCCAAATCCTGTTTGTAGTTATAGTGTTTGCCCATTTGTTGTTTTCTAATCCAGAGGAGAGATGTATATGAAAAAGTCATTGCAAGTGTTGTTGGCTTTCGTTCTGTTTGCGCTTGTCTTTACTTTAGTTGCAGTGCCGGTTGGTGCGAAGCCATCCAAAACCATTGAAGTACAGATCCTGGCGCTGAATGATTTCCACGGCAACTTACTGCCGCCGGGCGGTTCTGCGGGGCGCGTGGGCACGATCGATGCAGGCGGTGTGGAGTATCTTGCCACACATGTCAATAACCTGCGGGCGCTTAATCCCAATACAGTGGTCGTTTCGGCGGGCGATATGATCGGCGCCAGCCCGCTGCTCTCGGCACTGTTCCACGATGAGCCGACCATTGAAGCCTTCAACCTGATCGGCCTGGACTTCAATGCGGTTGGGAATCACGAGTTCGATGAAGGCATAGATGAACTCCTCCGCATGCAGAAGGGTGGCTGTCACCCGGTGGATGGCTGCCTGGATGGGGATGATTTCGAAGGTGCAGACTTTAGCTTTCTGGCAGCGAACGTAGTCTGGAAGAAAAACTTCAAACCTATCTTCGCACCCTATAAAATACGCACGTTCAATGGCGTGAAGATAGCGTTCATCGGCATGACGCTTGAAGGCACACCTTCCATCGTTACGCCTTCAGGTATCTCTGAATTGAAATTCCTGGATGAAGCAAAGACGGTTAATGCTCTTGTGCCTTATCTCAAACGAAAAGGGATTGAAACGATCGTCGTCCTGATCCATGAAGGCGGTGTGCAGAATCCCATTTCCTCGGGGATCAATGAATGTGTGGGTATCTCCGGTCCCATCGTCGATATCGTCAACAATCTGAACGATGAGGTGGACGTTGTGATCAGCGGACACACTCACCAGCCGTACAACTGTGTCATTGATAACAAGATCGTGACCAGCGCGTTCTCGTTCGGTCGTTTGGTCACTAAGGTTGATCTGACAATCGATAAGCGCACGCGCGATGTCGTTACGATGGTTGCCGATAATCGCATCGTGACCCGCGATGTCCCGAAGGATACTCTGCTGACGGACTTGATCGCGAAGTATCAGGCGATCGCGGCTCCGCTCGAGAACCGGATCATTGGTTCGATCACCGCGGATATTACCCGTACGACCAATGCTGCCGGCGAATCTCCGTTGGGTGACGTGATTGCCGATGCCCAGCTGGATGCCACGAACGATCCCGGCTTTGGCGATGCAGTTGTGGCCTTTATGAATCCCGGCGGCATCCGCGCCGATTTCACGTACGCGGGCAGTCCTGCTGGCGAAGGCGATGGCAATGTGACATACGGGGAGATGTTCACCGTTCAGCCGTTCGGGAACAGTCTGGTGACCATGACCCTCACCGGCGCGCAGATCGATACCCTGCTCGAGCAGCAGTTCGTTGGCTGCGCCCAGACAGACCGTGACCGGATCTTGCAGGTGTCGGCAGGCTTTACTTATTCATGGAGTCTTTCTGCGCCTGCCTGCGAAAAAGTTGACCCGGTAACGATCATGATCAATGAGGTTCCAATCGATCTGGCCGCTTCCTATCGTGTGACGGTCAACTCCTTCCTGGCGGATGGCGGCGACAGGTTCTCTGTGTTGGTTGAGGGCACAGACCGTCTGGGTGGCGACGTGGATACAGATGCACTTGAGAAATACTTTGTAGCCAATTCACCCGTCCCGCCCGGTCCACAGGATCGCATAACGCAAGTACCATAAGAGTTTGTAGGATCAAAACTGGGTTGTCGCGAGGCAACCCAGTTTTTTTGTTTTTGGATCTTATTCTCTCTATGGCAATTTGATACACAGCAGTTGCCTGCTAGATAGTATCCAGAGGTGATTACCTTCTGTGACAATACCTTGGGGAATATCACTTTTGCAAGCGTACTGCTTCCTTACTCTACAACATTGACAAAGAGCGTATAGGGGATATCTGTTGCGGGTTTATCAGGGCACGATGAAACTGAAATGGAATAGTCCTGTGAATATTCTGTGCCTGTTGGAAGAACATCACTCCAGGTGGTTGTTGGATGACTATTTGAATTTACCAGGGGAATATAACTTCCATCCGTCAGCTGGGCAGCGATCGTCAGACAGGCGCTGTTGTTTGCAGAAGAAGTAGTGACGGTCATGGTTTGACCAGCCCGGCCCTGCAAAAGATAAGTGTTGCTATCCACGCTTGTTGCAAGCCGTCCTTCAAGTGTAGTTGACGTCGCTCCTGCATCGAATTCAATTCGAGTGGGTGTCGATGCGGCAGCTTCTGCGAATTTCTGCTGCCAGCCCTCATAATCAAGGACTGCCAGGTTACTGGCAAATTGAACGACCGCTTCCAGACTGTTGCCGATGCCACCGACAGAGTAGTGAACGCCATTTTCCTTCCATTCCAGGCTTGCTCCGGCACCCGTTCCCATCGAAGAGCAACCTTCCATGCCCCTGATTTGATATGGACTGGTCTGACCATCACAATAAATATAGCGGTCGGCTTCTGTACCGGCTCGCAGAACTATGTCTGTTCCCAGAGAGTTGGTGAATTCCATGATATAACCACCATCCCCATAAGAAGACCTTGCATTGTTAAACTTCATTTCAGGCGGAATCAAAGTGGGCCAAAAGTATATCAGCCCACTGGTTCCCGTTGGTGAGGATGCTGTGGGCTGATATATGACAGGCGGTGTTGGGGTAGGTTGCAAACTTACCTGTGTTGCCAATATATCAACAGGGGAAGATGCTGGGACGGTGGGTCCGGGCGGAAAAGTGGTTACCTGGATGGTACAGCCGGCGAAGAGCAGAGCAAATAAGACAAGCGACAAGGCGGACTTATGCATTTTTTCTCCCATGAATTTTGCTGCAGAACTCTGGTGACTTTGGCCCTGGAATGTCTAATATTTGTACGTTCCATCAGATATAACGGTGGGGACGGCGTCCTTGTTCCCACTGATCCTCAAATGAAAATATTCAAGTAACCTCTGTTGATGTTCCTTGCTCGTCAAAACGTGCCAGAGTTCACAATTTGAAGCCTGGCTGTTTTGAGTGACATGCTTACTGATTGGGTATACTGATTAGGCCGGTTGTTTCGTCTCTGCTCCCCAACCCGAACCGTGGGGACTCCAACGCCGATACTTCCAAAGGGCTTGCATTGTTGGGATCCCGTCCCACGGCGACAGTTTCTTGTTCTCGTAGCGGGCGACGTAATGGATCGGCACTTCCCGGATGGCATAACCTGATCGCAAAACTTTGGCTGTGATCTCCGCTTCGATGTCAAAGCGCCGGCATTCCAATTGCAGGCTAAGTGCAGTTTCGCGCCCCATCATCTTGTAGCAGGTTTCCATGTCATGAAGACGTTGCCCGTAGATCAGGTTGGTAAGGAACGTAACGTACCAATTGCCAAAACGCATAATGAGCTTCTGACTTGCAAGTGACCGGACGCCATAGACCACATCTGCCTGGCGGGCAGCCAGGGGAGCCAGGAGACGTGGCAAATCCTGCGGATCGTATTCAAAATCCGCGTCCTGGATCACGATCGCTTCCCCGGTGGCCGCTTCCAGCGCGGTGCGGATCGCCGCGCCTTTCCCGCGGTTCGTTGGGTGGTGAATCACTTGTACATTCGGTGACGCCAATTTGTCGACGATCTGGGCGCTTCCATCCGAAGATGCATCATTGACCAATATAATTTCCTGATCCAGTGCCACCGCTTGTACGCGCTCCACTACGTCGGCGATGGTGTTTGCTTCGTTGAATACCGGCATTAAGATAGAAAGTTTCAATGGGGTTTTCCTGAACGAGATGAAATGGAGTCTCACCCGATTGGTTACTTGAGAGGAGACCCGGCTCATTATACAGAAAAACGACCCGGCGAGGGTTACGTTTTTTGGGGTACGCACCTCATGTGTGCAGCTGCTGCCGGGGTGGATCCATATACAGCATCACTGTCAAATACGATTCCATATTCGCAGTCTGAGCAACTTTGGCATGGAATGCTACGCTACAAACGCCTTCATGATTCGAATGCCGGCATTTAATACTTCATCGCCTTTATCGTAACTCGGATCAAATGAAGTAATCGCGCCTGCGCGAACCTCAAATCTCTTTTGGGTCATTTCGATAATTTCCTCAACAGCTTCCACCGAAAGCCCGCCTGGAACTGCCAGGTGATTCGGTAATGCTTCACCGGTGTCAAGAACGTCAAGGTCCACGTGCAGGTAAACCCTTGAGACTTTATCACTTAATTTATCGAGTGCTGCCTCCACACTTTTGCGAAAACTGCTTGTCTCTTTGCCTGGCCTGAGGACCTCAACTTCTGATTGATTTAGCAATTTCTCCTCTGCGGGGTCCAAGTCGCGCACCCCGATGTGAAGAACATTTGCTTCTCGGACAGGGTGAAAGCCAGGGATTGTCTCCAGAAGTGCCTGCCAACAGCGGCCCGTTGCCATGGCCAGTCCCATCCCATCAAAAAAACCACTGATCGTGGTCTCCGGAGTGTTGAAATCTCCATGAGCGTCGAACCATAGGATTCCCAGCTGATCTTGGTCAATCCCTGCTATGGTACCAAGACAACTGTTGCAATTTCCGGCCAACACAATGGGAAATATTTTGTCGTTGATGGCTGAACGAACCTGTTCCGCTAACGATCGATTCAGTTCAATGGTAGTTCCGACCTCGGTCGTGAAAGAATTCTTTGACTCAATGCGAGCGGATGTAACCTGATACCCATGTTCCCGAAGTGCCTGTTCAACTCCATGCTGAAGGAAGTGTTCAGGTCCGCGTCCTGTTCGCATCCCTTTATGTCCAGAATCATAGGGAACTTGAATAATCTGAATATTCACCAGTCAGTCCTTTCAAGCTTCCGGCAAATACTGCCGTCAGGTGAGTGTGGTTTGGACGCCCATGTCTTCGAGCGTTGGTCAATGTCAGAAAATTATAGCATCCCCAACTAAGGGAACGAAATAATAAAGGCGGTCTGCTCCATTGAACAGACCGCCTCCCAGCTCAACTGCTGGTGTGGAATTCATACTAAAGTGGTGAGCGCCCGGGCAAGGCTCGGACAATCGCGATCGCCACAACTGCGCCTAAGAAGGCGACAAAAACGCTGCCAACATTGACACCGTTCACTGCATTCGGAACGCCGAATAGTTCACCCGCCAGGAATCCACCTACCAGGGCGCCTATAACGCCTACAACGATATCGGTGACCGCGTTGCCGCGACCGCGCCTCATCACCTGGTTCGCCAACCAGCCGGCGATCAGGCCCACGATGATCCAGGATAAAAGACCCATTTCGTATTCTCCTTTCATAATTGAGCGAGTTACAAAGCGCTCAGTGTTGTTACAGAGTTTAACGTGGGCTCATACCCTGTGTTACGGTTCATTTTTTATAACTTTACCGCCCGTGTTGCCATGTAGTTGGGATGATACTTGTGCAGTGGCGAGTCTTTCATGATATCTTCGTACATATCTGTGATCACGAAGCCCGCGCCACACTGCCCGCCGAGCAGGTCCGTGAGGCTGTGACCAAACTCGACCGGCAGTCCCTTTTCGATGAGTTCATCGAGGTCTTCCTTTGGGATGCTGGTCAAATCTGAATAGGGGATCGAATGAGCAACTTCGAGGATGCCTTCATCCGCTTTGTAAAGATCGAAAAGGTAGTGCACAGGATTCATGAAACCTGTCATCAGGACCCCGTGCTCACGGAGCACGCGGGAACATTCTCTCCAGACGGCGCGTACATCTGGCATAAAGACCGTCGAGACGGGATTGAAGACCAGATCAAAGGACGCATCGCCAAACACAGACAGATCTGCTGCCTCTCCTTCGATTGTGCGGAGAGGGAGCGCTTCCCTCTCCGCGACGAGCTGGTCCTGTTTCAATTGGGCGGGGGAGTTATCGAGGACCGTCACGTTCGCGCCTGTTGCCGCAAGGACGGGTCCCTGCTGGCCGCCGCCCGACGCCAGACACAACACGTCCGCTCCCTTGAGCGGCGGGAACCATCTGCGCGGGACCGCGATGTTTTCCGTCAGCAGGATCGAGAACTCACCTTGTCTTGCCTTTGTGATAATTTCAGAACTGACGGGTTGTGACCAGGGGTTTTTGCCGCCTTCCACTTCCCGGTTCCAGGCCTCGCGGTTGTAGGATCGAATATCCATAAATTCTCCATTGGTTGTGATCGGGTGATTCTACAGGGGCAGGCAAGGCTTGTCGAGGCGGAACCAATCTTGCCCTGAGTGCAGTCGAAGGGTGTTGGCTGGACGCGAAGCGTTTAAAAGTGTTGGGACAGGCCTGCGTATGACCTGTCCCAGCAGTGAGGAGAAAACTTCTAAAAGTTTTAGTCTGCGGCGGCCGGTTCGATCGCCGGTACAGAATCCTGGTGAACTTTGTTCAAAACTATGAAGCCCAATGTTGCCATCATCCCGACGATCCCGGCAAAGGCCCAGAGTAAATCGGGGTTTGCGCTTTCGAGGAGCAGACCCGCCAGGTACGGACCGACCGTAAATGAAATGCTCCAGGAAAGGCCGGAGACCGCCATGTAACGTCCGCGCATGTCTTCCGGTGCAAAGCTGGCAACGAGAGACTGCTGGAATGGGGTAACAACCATCTCACCGATGGTGATAACGACCATTGCCAGGACAAAAAGTACAAAGGTCGAGATGAACCCGTACATGGCAAAACCGATCGCATAGAGCAGCGAACCTGCTGCCATCATCAACAGCGGCTTGTATTTTTCGAGGCGGCGCGTGACCCAGAACTGAAGTGCAACAACTATGATGGCATTGATGCTGAGCAGCCAGCCATAGTTCACTTCAGGTAATCCATGCTGGTCACGCAGATAGACACCGAGCGTGGAATTCATGTTCATGTATACCAGGGTCATCATCACGGTCACGCCGATAAAGGCCAGGAAGCGGGTATCTTTGAAGACACGCCCATAACCGGCAAAGGTTTGTTTCATCGTTTCTGGTTTGGTATGTGCCTGAGCCTGAGGCTTTGTCTCGGGCAGCGCGAAGAGCACAATTGCCGCGCTGATCAGGCTGATGGTGGCATCCACCAGAAAAAGTGTGAGATAGGAATGGGCGATCAACAGTCCGGCAACCGGCGGCGCAATAATCACTGCAGTGTTGAAGACCACGCGTATGATGCCATAGCCTTCGGCGCGCTTGTCCGGCGGCAGCAGGTCTGCGACCACGGCTTCGTGCGCGGGATGACCGATGCTGGAAAGCGTCCCAACAATGGCGACCACCGCGACGAAGACTTCGATCGTAGGGGCAAAGCCCATCCCCAGCGCACTGAGCGAGGAGAGGACGAGGCTGAAGATGATCACGGCTTTACGCCCCATCCGGTCTGTGAGCGCGCCGCCGAGAGCGCTGCCAATCATTCCCGAGATCGAAAAGATCGCGAAGAGAATGCCGACCGTGGACATGCCAATGTCGAATTTTTGGGTGAGATAGAGTGCGAAGAACGGGTAGAGCATGAACCCGCCGAGGCGATCGATGAATACAATAATGTTATAGATCCAGAATGCCCGTGGGTACTCGTGATACACGGCCCTTGTTCTATTCAGTAAATTATTCATTCTTCTCCAAACTGAGTCAGTAAACCTTTTTCGCTTCACTAACTATAGGACATTGTCTTGTAAAAATCCCCCGCCTCTGGGAGAGGTCCGCACTGGTCAAATGGCCAGGTTCTTTAGCGTGCGAAACTATCGGTTGCTGGTTTGCTGCAATTAACCGCTGGGACCTCATAACGCTTGCGCAGTTGCTTGCCGGTAGAAATCATCCAGTTCGCAAAGTTGAACATGGTTCGTTCGAACATGCCTGGACGATAGACGCGGGATTGGAGCGCGAGCTTTTCCAGGCGGATCTGCTCCACCTCTTCCCAAATTCGCTGCCGCTCATATTCAGCCATATACTCGTTTTGCCAGTTGTTCATCTCTACTCCTTTGTTGAAACCAATACCACTATTTGCCAAGCCAGGCCTCCAGCCTGGCCGCACACCAGAAGTATGCTCCTGGTGCTGCAAGTCGTCTTGATCAGGAACGACCCAGTAAAAAGGCTCTGACAGCCTGGAGCGTCTTTTCAATTCGATCTTCGTTCAGAATATAGGCTTTTGCTCCGTTTGCTCTCCTTTCCTGTAAAAATCCGGCTGCTGTAAGTTGAGACAAATAGCGTGACACGCTGGGCTGGCTCAAGTTGACGACTTCCATGATCTCCTGTGAGCGCATCTCGCCGTTCTCGGCGATCAGTTGCAAAATTTGCAGGCGGGTATCGTCTGCCAGGGCGGAAATTCTCGAAACGATCTCGGCCCGATCCAGCTCCGGGACGCGGATGTCCGATCCTTCGGGGAGATGAGCGCCAAAGTAGATATAAAACGTGTCCTGGATCTTGTCGGCGCGGATATAAGGGCCAATGTGAGCGTTGGGGATAAAGATCAACTCCCTGGCTGTCTTAAGCTCACTTCCCCATTTCCATTCCAGTTTTGGCTCCGAGCTGACATCCTTGCCTGTGATGAATTCGATCATCTGGGCATGTGTCATGTCGCTGTAGTCGATCTGGTTAAATGCTTTGGCAGACTCTTCCAGTATGGGGTGCACGCGCGCCCATTCGGCTTGCAGGTAGGTCTTCCAAAACCAGCGAATGTGCCCGGTGATCAATTGCTTGAGCGCGGCGGGGTCGATTACATACTGATAGGCGCGGGTCTCTACTTCTTCATCGGTCAGTTCGTCCCCGAAACGCGAGCGGAGGAACTCTACATAATTCCTGGCAGAGGTAAGGACTTCCTCCCAATCTACAGGCTGGTTTTGACCTTCTGGGATCTTTCCTGTTAAACAGGTCTCCGAGTAGGCTTTCAATAGGCGTTCCCGAAGCACCGAAGGGGGAGTGGACTCCAGGTCTTTCAGGTAGGCTTCAAAGCTGGCTCCGGGTGTCTGTGGCAGGATGGAATAGTGAAACCCGATTGTCACCAATTTGTGGCGGAACCGTTCCTCGCTGGACATCTGCAGGCGGGTCTTGGTGACCCATTCATGAATACCCGGCTCATCCTCGGCTTTGGAGATCAGCAGCATGCTAACAAAGGCATTGAGCGCTGGCTCGATCACAACGAGGGAATTCTTTGTCTTCGCTTTTTCAAGGTTTAAGGCAAAAGGTGCCATGGTTTTCTCCAATTATTGTATTATTCAAAATATTGAATAATACGAATATTTTAATGACTTTGTGGATTTTGTCAAGAGGAAAATAAAAACTCCCTGCCAGCTTGCTGGCAGGGAGCAAATTACTTGTTTTCAATTTCTACGGGCTAGGTGTCTGATCCGCGCCTGAGACTGTCACTCCAACCCAGGTAAAGACGCGCTTTTCGCTGATCGCGCCCGCCGAATCATAGATGGGCTGGCTCTGTTCGTCGACACCGTTTTGTCGGACGGTGGTGACCCACCAGCGGATGACATGCGCCAGGTTGTCGTTCGGGCGGAAGGAGGTCGGCACGATGAACTTGGTGTCGGTGACATACTCGGTGATGCGTCGTCCCTGACCGGAGGTCACATCCTCGATCGTGATCTGGTAGGCTTCGTTGTCGCGCAGTGTCCCAATGGATGACCACTGCAATGTCACCACATCGTTTGCCAGAGTGAAGGCGGCGCCGTCCGCGGGCAGGAGCAGAGGAGGCGCCTGATAGGGAGGTGGAAGCGTCGCCGTAGGTGTCGGTCCGGGCGTGGCAAACCGTTCACATAACGGGATCACCAAAGGTTGTCCAAGGAAGACTGCATCGGTTGAGAGCCCATTGTAAAACTTGATCGCATCCTGTGGCACGTTATAGTTCGCGGCGATAACGGACAGCGTATCGTTTGCTTGAACAGTGTACGTATCCTTCTGACAGGCTTGTGCGGTCTGCGTGGCTTCGTTGGGAATAGCGGTAGGCGGTGGAGCAGGTGTCGCCGTCGGGTAAGGGATCTTGAGCGGCTGTCCCTCCGAGATGATACAAGTCGACGGCAGGTTATTCAATATAACAATACTTTGCACCGACACACCGAACGCCACCGCGATCCCACCGCAGGTGTCGCCGGCACGGACAGTGTACTGAAACGGTTCCAGCGGCGTTTCCGTTGGGAGGGCAGTGGGAGGTAGCGTCTCGGTGGCCGTTGGCGTGATGGTGGGAGTCTCGGTCGCGGTTCCTTCCAGTGTGGGCTCTACAATTTGCCCACCCAGGCCAGCACGCAGACTAAAGTAGACGGAGGCGGCGCCGATCAACAGGATCAATGCCAGCGCGCCAAGTGCTGCGGGCAGGCTCAGGGTGAGTTCGGGCATGCGACTCGCCTGCATTCCTGTTTCGGCTTTTTTCGATTTTGGTGCGGCCTTCGCAGTGAGTTCCGTTCCACAAACCAGGCAGCGTGTAGCGCTTTCACTCAGCCGCGTTCCGCACGTGGGGCAGATCTGTGATTTTTGAGATGAAGAGTCTTGGAGCATACGGGCGGAAATTATACCATTGAACACTTTTAGGATTTTTGACGGTTACCCGACGAAGCGCGCCGCTTCTTTCCAAGCCTTAGCCTGCTTTCTGTCCATTGGTCTGGACCTGCGCCTTGGCCGCGTAGTCGCTGTAGCCGCCAACATACTCCGTGATCGTCGCATTTTCCAGCGCAAAGATCCGGTGGACCGTGCGGTCCAGAAAGTAGCGGTCATGGGAAATGACCAGTACCGTCCCGTTGAAATCATTCAAGGCGTTTTCGAGTACTTCGGCAGAGGCAATGTCCAGATTATTGGTCGGCTCGTCGAGCAGGAGAAAGTTCGCACCCGATAAAACCAACAAAGCCAGCTGGAGGCGGCTGCGCTCGCCGCCCGAGAGTGACCCGATCCGCTGAGTCGCCTGCTGGTAGGTGAACAGGTAGCGGATGAGGAACGAGACGGCGTGCGCCTCGCTCATATTGCCTGCCAGCCGCACCGCGTCGATCAGGTTCTGGTTGAAATCCAGGGTCTCATGCTCTTGCGCATAGTGACCAACCTTCACGCTGGGACCGATCTTGATCTCTCCGTGGGTCGGTTGTTCTTTGCCGAGGATCAGGCGCAGCAGCACCGACTTTCCCGCGCCGTTCGCGCCGATCAATCCCACGCGCTCCCCGTGCCGGATGAGAAAATTGATGTCGTTGAGAATACAGTGTGATTCGGAGTCCGAAGACAGGAGTCTTCGGACATATGCAAAGTCTCCAGACTTTGCAGTCCGCGCAAATATTTTACTTATCCCCTCCAACTCCAGCACCTGGTTCGATCCGCGCCAACCGTTCAGCGCCAGGTCCATTTTGCGGCGCTCGAGGACGGGACGCTCGATCTTTTCGATCCGTTCGATGCGCGCTTCCATGGCGTGCATGCGGCTCGCGAACTTGTCGTTGAACTGGGTCCACAGCTTGTACCGCTTCACGGCCATCTCAAGACGGCCGATCTCGCGCTGCTGGATCTGATAGAGTTCCTCCTGGCGCGCCAGGCGCTCCTCTTTGTCGACAATGTACTCGGTGTAGTTGCCCGTGAACGTTGTGATCTTGCCATCTTCGATCTCAGCAATGTGCGTGGCAACCGCGTCCAGGATATAGCGGTCATGAGAAATGATCACCACCGCACCGGGATAGTCAATGATCAATTTTTCAAGATATGCCTTGCCCGGCATATCGAGATGGTTGTCCGGCTCATCGAGCAGCAGCACGGATGGGCGCGCCAGCATCAGCCGCGCCAGACCGATGAGTTTTTTCTGCCCGCCGCTCAACGCACGAACGGGCTTCTCAAAGTCCGATTCCGGTAAGCCTAACCCATGCAGGAGTTCGCGTACGCGCGAGGTGTAATTCAGTCCGCCGAGTGACGCGTACTCTTCCAGCAGTTTATACTGCGCGTCGAGGACGCGCTCCAGCGACCTGGCATTGTTGTACACTTCCGGGCTGCCCAATTTGCTTTCAATTCGCTGCAACTCGTTTTCGATCTCTGCCACGCGCGGATTGCCCTCCAGCGCAAGGACGAGGGCGGTCTTTTCCGGTTCGAACTCCGGGTGCTGGGGCAGGTAGCCGACAGTTACGCCTTTGGCTTTGATGACTGCCCCGCCTTTTTCGGGCGAATGCTCGCCGGTGATCAGCTTGAACAGCGAGGACTTTCCGGCGCCATTCGGACCGATCAGACCGATCTTCTGGTCGTGTTGAACTTCCCAGCTCAGGTCAGGAAAGATGACATGGGAACCGAGGATAAGGGTGACATTTGAAACTGTGATCGAGATCATGATTACTCCAAAATTTCAAAGACCTGACAGGTTTTCCTGAAAACTTAACGAGGTTATGCCTACTTTTATGAGCTAAACCTGTTAGGTCTGTGCTTGAACTTAAATAAAAACGCCGCAGGCGCAACCTGCGGCGTGAGAAAGCAAGCAAAGATTACTTATCTTCTGGCAACAGGCGCGATTCGAGGAAGCCCTTGTAATCAAATCCGCGTACACCGATGCACAGGAAAATTTCGTCAGTTCGTTCGTATCTCATAGCGGCGGGATTATAACATTCCTTGCTCAAATTGCAAACAATCTGATAAAATACCGTCCGCACGCCGACCGCTACGAAAACCCTCGGCCTTCCCGTCGGGGGTTTTTGTGTGTATATAAACTCTCCCGTCATTGCGAGCCCCGAGAAGCAATCTCCTGTAAACTTTCATGGGATTGCTTCTCGAAGACTCGCAATGACGGATAAAAGTAGGTAAACGAATGCTAACTGAACGAACTGACTTACGAAACATCGCCATCATCGCGCACGTTGACCACGGCAAGACCACCCTCGTGGACGGTCTCCTGCGCCAGTCCCATACCTTCCGCGAGAACCAGCAGGTCGCGGAACGCGTGATGGATTCCAACGACCTCGAGCGCGAACGCGGCATTACGATCCTTGCGAAAAATACAGCCATTACGCTTGTCGACCCTAAAACGAACAAGCCGGTCAAGATCAATATTGTCGATACGCCAGGACATGCGGATTTCGGCGGGGAAGTTGAACGTGTCATGAACATGGTAGACGGTGTCCTGCTCCTGGTGGATGCCGCCGAAGGTCCCATGCCGCAGACCCGTTTTGTGCTCAAGAAGGCGCTTCAAATGGGACACAAGGCCGTAGTCGTGATCAACAAGGTGGATCGCAAGGATGCTGAACCGGAACGCGTCCTCAACGAAACCTTTGACCTGTTCATCGAACTGGGTGCCTCAGAAGAGCAGGCGGATTTCCCGATCGTCTACGCCCAGGCGACGGCCGGAAAAGCGGGTCTCACCTCGGAGCTGGGGCCGGACCTGCAGCCTTTGTTCGATATCATCCTGAACCATATTCCCGCGCCGAAAGTGGACCCGGACGCGCCTCTGCAATTGCTCGTCACCATGCTCGGCTATGACGATTATCGCGGTGTCACTGCCATCGGGCGCGTCTTTGCCGGGAAAATCAAGGCCGGTCAGCGCCTGGCACGCCTGACCAGAGACGGACGCAATCTGCCTGAATCCGCCAAGTATCTTTACACATTTCAGGGTTTGAATAAGATCGAGATCGAAGAAGCCAGCGCCGGTGACATTATTTCGCTTGCCGGGCTGGAAGGCATCGGCATTGGCGAGACGCTCGCTGATCCTGCCGAGCCTATTGCGCTGCCGACCATCCAGGTGGAAGAGCCGACCGTCCGCATGACATTTGGCGTGAACACCTCTCCCTTTGCCGGCAAAGAAGGGCGCTGGGGAACGTCGCGCAACCTGCGCGAACGTCTTTTCGACGAATTGCGGACGAACGTCGCGCTGCGCGTGGAAGAGACCGAGTCAGCGGAAAACTTTTTGGTCTCCGGTCGAGGCGAATTGCACCTTGGGATTTTGATAGAGACCATGCGCCGCGAGGGCTATGAGTTCCAGGTCTCGCGCCCGGAAGTCATCTTCCACAAAGCGGACGATGGCGCACTGCTCGAACCGTACGAAGAAGTGCATATCGAAACCAGCAACGGAACCGTCGGTGTGGTGGTGGAAATGCTTGGGGCGCGCCGCGGCAAAATGATGGAGATGCACGATGCAGGTCAGGGGATGACGCGCCTGGTCTATATCGCGCCCACACGCGGCTTGCTGGGATTCCGTTATCAATTCCTCACATCCACGCGCGGTGAGGGTGTTATGCATACGATTTTCCACGGGTACGATGAGATGGCGGGACCGATGTCCACGCGCACAACCGGTTCGCTGGTTGCCTGGGAAGCCGGTGAGACAACCGCGTATGCTTTGAAGAATGCGGAAGAGCGCGGCACCTTGTTTTTAGGACCTGGTGTTTCCGTCTACGAGGGCATGGTTGTGGGCGAAAACGCGCGTGGTCAGGATATGCCGATCAATGTTTGCAAGAAGAAACATTTGACAAACATCCGTTCCTCGCGCGGCGACATGGAGATCCGCCTCACGCCGCCTCGACAGATGTCCCTCGACGAGGCGATCGAGTACCTGACTGACGACGAACTGCTCGAGGTCACGCCCGAGTCGTATCGCATCCGCAAGCGCATCCTCGATACCGAAGAGCGCGGCAAGCAGACGAAGAAGATCAAGGAACAATTTGAGGAAGCTTAAATTAAAAGGTCCCGGAGTTCTCCGAGACCTTTTCTCACGTATTGGGATTATCAACAATTTGCGCTCATCACCGCACTGTTCAGCAAGCCATCCGGGCCGACGACTTGTAAGTAATACTCCACGTTTTGACCTGCAGATACGCTGAATGAGTCTTTGTATGAGGTTGAGTCGACCGGTAATTCGGCCAGCAGCGTGCCATCCCGAAAGATGCGGTAACCTGTCTCGTTCGTCGCACGATCTCTCCAGTTCATCTTGAAGGTTAACGTTCCGCCATCGCAGGAGTATTCCCATTGATCGACAATGAGCACCTCTGACGATGCACTGCTCGAAGTGGCCGGCGGTGTGACACCGGGGACAGCTGCATAGTTTCCTGTCACGTCCGCATATTCTCCCCACATCCAGCACAGTCCCGTTGGACTTTCAGCCGATTTGACCAGCCAAAAGTTTTCAGGCTCGTAACGACCGGCGATTTCAAGTTTGGTCCCAGCGGTGTAGGTGAAGACGATCTCGTAATCGGTCCCGGGGCCCGCGCGACAGTTGGTCGCTTCACGCACCGTTAGCATGGGTACCGAATTGCCGGGAATACTCGTGTTGGGAGTGATCGTGGTGGTCGTGTCAGCAGGTTGGCAGGCGGTGAAGGTGATCAGGAAAAGGCTATACAGTAAAAATCGAATGTGTTTCATTCGCCGCATTTCATTCTCATTGCCGATGTACTTGCAGACCCGGCAGGTCCGTAAACTTGGACGTAATATTCCACACTCTGAGTCAGATCGTCAGACACATTAAACGCGTCTGTGTAGGTAGTGGAGTTCGCTGGTAGTTCAGCAACCTGTTCACCATTCCGAAAGATGCGATAACCTGTCTCACTCGTTGCCGCGTCCTTCCAGTTCACCGTGAAATTTAGCGTTCCATCGCTGCAGAAGAAGTTCCATTCCTGGAGGGAGGGCGCCCGCGGCGGCGCGCTGGTTGCCGTGGGCGGCGGCGTGACGCTGGAGACTGCCCAATAACTGCCTGTCACTTCCACGTATTCTCCCCACAGCCAGCACGTGCCCGATGGGCTTTCATTGGATTTGACCAGCCAGAAATTCCCAGGGTCGTAACGACCGGCAATCTCGAGTTTCTTTCCGGATAAGTAGGTGAAGACGATCTCATAATCCTCTCCGGGACCCGTTCGACAATTGGTCGATTCCTTTACAGTCAGCATTGGCGCCGAATACGTGGGCGTGATCGTGATCGTTGGCTCCGGCGAGCTGGTCAGAGAAGGTGTTCGTGGCGCGGGGGAAGGCGATCCTGCCCCGGAGCGGGAAGGAGTCATCATCACAGCTTGCACGGTTAGCGCGGCGGCGGTCTGCACTTCGCCAGGTGGGGGCAATTGTTCAGCGGGGATGTTGCAGGCAAGGATTGCCAGCAGGAGAGCTACTCCGGCAAGAGATCGAATGTTGGAATTCATTAGGTACTCATGGATCGGTCAAATAAGATGCAGATTCAACTTATTGTATCATTCCTAATCGCTAAATAAAAAACCCACACC
>DASTJG010000069.1:0-17190 GCA_035716785.1 Anaerolineales bacterium | reverse complement strand
GAGATACAAAACAATGGCATGGAATAATATGGGTCAAAATCTGCCGCAATGTTTTTCTGTTTGGTTCAGCAACTGCACTCATCCGACAAAAATTGTCCAACCATCCGGCCGACAAATCTCCCTGCAGTTCAACTTCACCCGCGATTTGAACACTTGCTGTTTCCAATTCCATCACCTGGACGCTGGTAAGGGAATCTTTTCGATAATCATTTGCCAATAATTTTGTGTCCAGATTGTCCGGGGAGGCTCCAGAGTTAATCTTGAAAACTACAGGCAGCTTTTTGTTCTCATAGATCCCTTCACAAAAGCGAATCTTGGCATCCAGGTCTATCGCTGATGGGTAGAGTGGATTAACCGAATTTGCCCGTTTGGTATAGCCATTGGCAAAACGGATTACCCAGCCGTCATGCAAGACGGTTTGAAGAGCCGGCCAGGCGTTTAAAGAAAGTTCTTCGATGAAAGTTGACATTGTGTTTTGATAGCGATTAGCAGACCGGTAAGTCTTTAAGGCTCTGTGGCAGGATCATACGCCACCACGCTCTCCTGCTCATTGGGGTCGTTGCGCGCGACAATCGCCTGCGCGGGCTCGGTAGAACTCAAATTTACGGGCTGATGCGGCACATTGGCAGGGATGAAAATAAAGTCCCCGGCTTCGTGGATGACCGAGTTGCGCAATCCCGGTCCATAGCGTGTTTCCACGCGTCCGCTCAGGAGATAGATGGCAGTTTCATAACCGCGGTGTACATGAGGTTGCGCAGCTCCCCCGGGTGGGATGACCACCAGATTCATCGACAAGTGTTTAGATCCCGCTGTCGCTGCAGAGATACCGACAAAGTTAGGCAGCTGCTGGCGGGTCATAGTGGTTGTAGTTGGACGAATGGTAACGATCTCAGCAGTAGACGTGGACATAATATCTCCTAAAATACTTACTCTTCTCGATTTATATATCTATTATAAAGTGTGATAGGCAAAGTCGAGCTCGTTGATGATTGGTTTACGGAATGCTTTGTAACACTTCAAATTCTTCGACGTTTGAAAGCAGTGGTTCTAAGTCTGAACCATCCAGATTCATGCTCCACAATTCATTCTCATACCCGCTATAACTATCGTGGAAAAAGAGTAACCGTTTGCCATCCGGAGTCCAATCAAAATCCCAGACATCTTTCTGACAATCAGCAGGGATTTCATAGGTCTGCTGATTGTCAAGATCCAATATCCAGTAATCGACCTTTCCTGATTTGCATAGACCTAACTCTGCTATTTCGGCTTGTCGGTAAAAGAGCAAGTTTCCTGTGGGAGAAAAACTGGCATCCCAAACGTTTTCATCCTCAGATGTAATTGCTTTTTGTTCGAGTGTTTTTACATCGACCATAATCAGTTGTGACATACAGATATCTGGGCTGGTCACTGTATTGAATAACATGGATTGACTGTCAGATGACCAACCGATAAAACCTCCCAATTCCGTCTTTCCTTCGAGTTTATATTGTTTGCTGTTTACAAGATCCTGGAGTGTGTACCTGCTACATCCCATTACATAAGGATTGCCGGAGCAGCCAAGCCAAAGGCTTTTATCAGGCGATGGAGACAACGAATTGAAATCGGTTGTTGCAATTCGCCGTTCGGTGGACAAATCATAAATAATGTACGTAATAACATTGTTCACTCTTTCCGTAGTGAAGGTTGGTACCAGGTGGTCCTGATTTTTGTAAGCAATCGTTGCATTGTCGAGCCAGACGACCCTGGTCTCGCTAAAAGGCTCGTTCTCTCCAAGAACTACACGAGTGTCGCCGGTCGCTATGTCGGCCAATTTGACCAAGGAATTGAGTGGTTCGAGTTGATAGGGTATGTATGCGACTCTGGTCTCATCGGGGGATACGTCGAAGCTGACAATTCTCATTTCTTGGGGCTCAAACGTTAATTGCCGTTCCGTTACTCTTTCTCCGATATTCGCGATCCACAAATTTCCGTTTCGAGTAAACACAAGTGAGAATGGTTTGTCCGTGTATGGTGGAAAAGTGGGCGTTAGGGAAGGCTCTGGAGAGAAAGTGATCGTAGGTATAGGCAGTAGCGTATTCGTTGGTGAAGACAAAGGTGAGGAAGGATGAGGAGTCGATGTCGCAAACTTTTGAACGCTTGAGAAACTACATCTTGGGATCAAGATGAATATAAGAAGAATGGAAAATCTGTTTTTCATTTCTTTACCGCCTGGATTATCTTCCCACACTGTATGCTCAATAGACGAATTCTATATTAATCACCAAATGATGGTGCTCGCAAGATGAAACGATCGAATTCGAAGACAACTTCTTCGCTGGAGGCGCTTCAGGTAAACACCTCGATGCCGGTACGATTTCCATTCAACCGGGAGTCGTTCATGCGATTCACGAAGACGTTATTGATGTAAAAAAGATAGGACTGGCCATCAGCGATGACCGTGATGGTGTGGGGTTCTCCAATGAATTTGGGAAGAGGCGTGTTGGGAATGATCGCTTCACGTGGCAAATCGGAATTGTCTTGACGGCGTAAAATTTCCACCGTATAGGATACCGGGCTGACGAGGAACAGATAATACTCTCCTTGTGCATTCCCGCGAAAGACCAGTCCATTGTGACAACCGGCTGGAGTATCGACTTCTGTCGAGAGCCTGAAAACATCTGCTGTTATCGCTTCCTTGTTGAAGTACGCTTCACGGGTCATCAACTCCGTCGGTTCGAGAACAACTTGGATTCCGCTGGTTGTCTGTCGATAACGAACATGTTCAGCGGTGGAGCCGTCGCTGGCTTCCCACTGGCTCTTGCCCGTGCTTGCGTGGAGCACCTGCCATCTTCCAGAACGGGATAGCAGTTTGAAAGCGAGCCTCTCGGGCCTGTTCATTTGCTCAATAACGACGGGAGCAGCACTGACGAGAATGACCATGAGAAGGAGAAAAAAGCTTATGATGAACGAAGAGGAAGAGTCTGGTTTACTTGTCTCTGGCTGGTTCATGTTATAGCCCTCCAGGCTGGTATGAGAGGTATGCGCGCTTTCTCCTCTAGTACGCTTGGGATAAACAGTTTGTTCCTATTTCCCCGGCTTTCGTTTTTAACTCTTGAAAGTCAGTGTTCCAAAACCCTGCCAGCCATGCCTCTGATCGGGCCCTATCTTTGTGGTATGTCTTTCTTCTTACCTCACATAAATCGGATTGCTGAATATCCAGCCGCGTTTGAGACCGAGATAGCTGCGCCAGGCTTCCACGCGGTAAACACCAGGTTCTGTGGCGCTGTAGGCGCAGGCCTGCGAATGTTTCCAGATGTTGATCGTTTTTCCGTCCTTGATCAAGCGGATCTCCGCGGGTTTGGGCAGATGAGCTTGTAACGTCACACCGCGTTTGCCGGAAATCTCCTCGCCCATAATGACTGATTGTTCGAGTCCTCTTGCATTGAAGATGAATCCACGCGTCGAGGCAGGGAGGTCGTAGCCGACAAAGCAACGTCCGGCAGCCAGGGCATCGTAGATCATTTTCTTGTCGGTGGGAACATCTCCGGTCAGCGGCTCTGGAATGAATACATGTGTATTTATAGTGCGGAAGTGAAAATCGTACGGGAAGATGACGCGGTGGAGCGGGCCCATGTGCATCGTGAACGCGTGCGCGTCCGAGCCGCCGATGGCACCTACGCGCTCCCCGCTGACGAGAAGTTCATCCCAACATTGAAGAGTTTCAGGCTGGGGGTAGTGGGCAATAAATTGGGGAAAGAACGCGTAGAACACGCCGTGAAGCTTGGAATGCAGAACAGTCTTGATCTCGCTCAATCCATTCCAGAGTTCGATGCCCGTGTAGCCATGGACGTCCCAGGCTTCCCAGGAAATGCTCGTCTCGTTGAAAACGGGTGAGTCCAGGTCATGCGGGTGAGCGAGGAAGCAGAGTCCGCCTGCGTCGTTGACGCCGTTGATGAGAGTTTGCGGGTCATCTGCCAGCGTGGATACATCGCGATTGGTATTGAATACGAGCAGGTGGTTCTTTTGCGGAACACGGTCCTGGTCGTGGACCTCCTCTCCAACCAGGAGCAGGACACGGTCGCGACCGACGCGGTAGTAGCCTTCTAAACCCTGGACCAGCACATTGTGGTCTGTCACGATCACAGCGTCCAGTCCGGTTTTGATGGCAGCCTGAGCAATATCCTTATGGGTACCGCCGCCATCCGAGTAGCGGGTGTGCATATGCAGGTTGACAACGATTTCGTGCATGAATCCTCAATTAACTGGGTTTTTCCAAATGTGGCGCGCAGAGCATTCTGTGCCTCAAGTTGACGGTTTTTCTCCCTAGCAGGTATAATGTCTCCGCTTAATACAAGGAGGCACGTCGTAAATGGTTACCTATCTAAATATCGCGCTGATTATAATCTCGGTCCTGCTCATCCTGAGTGTGATCATCCAAAGTAAAGGAGCAGGCCTGGGTGGGCTGACCGGCGCCGACACAGGCAGTATCTTCACTGCTCGTCGTGGCATCGAACGCACATTGTTCTGGGTCACGATCGTTTTGAGCGTTATTTTCTTTGCCCTGGTCATAACGCTTCTTCTCATTGCCTAATTCAATGGATCTCTTCCGAAAGGCCCGTTTGATCCGCGCGGCTGAACCGCGCGGATGGGAAACGAGCCTTTTATTTTGTATATGAAACAATTACGCTGGCAGATACTGGTTGTGATTGTCACGCTGGTGATCGTGGCTGTGTTGTTATTCAGTCAGCAATCCCCCGTTGCGACAGGTCCGTTCCTGCCACAGCCCGAACAGGGAGGCATTTACACCGAAGGACTGGTTGGCTCGCTGGGACGGCTCAATCCACTCTTGGATTGGAACAATGCTGCCGATCGTGCAGTGAATCGCCTGCTCTTTAGCGGGCTGGTTCGTTTTGATGAGCGCGGCATGCCGCGCGCAGATCTGGCGGCCGCCTGGGGTGTTGCCGAAGATGGCACGATCTATAATTTCACCATTCGAGAGAACGCGGTCTGGCATGATGGAACACCGGTCACCAGCGATGATGTCATCTTCACGATTGATCGGATGACGAGTGCGGGTTCGTTGTATCCGCAGGATGTCAAAGACCTGTGGAGCAAGATCGAAGTGACGAAGTTGAACGATAAGAATCTCAAGTTCACTTTGACAGAACCGTTTGTTCCCTTCATGGATTATTTGACATTTGGCGTTTTGCCCAAACACTTGCTCGAAGCGGTGCCGGCCGATCAATTGCCGAATGCAGATTTCAACATCAACCCAGTGGGCACAGGTCCCTACAAATTCGATCACCTGATCGTGGATGGCGGTCAGATCACGGGCGTGGTCCTGACAGTTTCCAGTACCTACTATGGGAACCCTCCGTATATCGAACAAGTAGTATTTCGCTATTACCCGTCTTCTGCGGAGGCGTTCGATGCCTATCAGCAGGGAGATGTGCTCTCAGTGAGCCAGATCACGTCTGACGTATTGGACTCTGCGCTGGAGGAAGCAAACCTTTCCATCTATACCAGCCGCCTGCCGCAAATGACCTTTATGTTGTTCAACCTGAATAACCCGGAGGTTGCCTTTTTGCAGAATGAAAAAGTGCGCCGGGCGCTGATGCTTGCTACGAACCGTCCTTATATCGTCAACACATTGTTGAAGGGACAGGCGGTCCTGACCGATGGACCAATTCTGCCGGGATCATGGGCATACTACGATGGCATCGAACACTTTGAATACAACCCCGAGGAATCGATCCAACTGTTGAAATCGGAAGGGTATGTCATTCCCTCAACGGGCGGAGATGTGCGTGCCAAAGAGGGGACTTCGCTTTCCTTCACGGTGCTGCACCCCGATGACGCCCTCCACACCAGGATCGCGGAAATAATCAAGGAGGAATGGGCGGCGATCGGTGTCGGCGTGACTTTACAGGCCGTGCCCTACGACAAACTCGCAACGGATTTTCTCGCCTCACGCGGCTATCAGGCCGCCCTCGTCGACCTGAACCTTTCGCGCACCCCCGACCCGGATCCCTATCCCTTCTGGCATCAGTCCGAAGCCACAGGCGGACAGAATTACTCCCAGTGGGATAACCGCACTGCGAGCGAATACCTCGAACAGGCGCGCGTCACGAGCGATTACACGTTGCGAACGCGACTCTATCGCAACTTCCAGGTTGTTTTCGCCAAGGAACTGCCCGCACTGCCATTGTTCGCACCGGTCTATTCCTATGGCGTCAGCTCGGATGTGCAGGGAGTGCAGGTTGCGGCGTTGTACGATCCGAGTGACCGCCTGGCGACTCTCACCAGTTGGTACCTGCTCACCCGCCGTGCTCTGGAGCAGACTGACATTCCCACAACTGTGCCCTAGATAAAACCCATTATCCAAAAAGAGGAATCATGAGCAACCTTCAGAAAGCACTCGATTATGCAAATCAAAACCGTGAAAATTTTTTGAATGACCTGATCGAAGTGCTGAAAATTCCGTCTATCTCCACGGATAAACAATTCAATGGCGAGGTTCTGCGCGCTGCCGAATGGATGGCCACTTACCTGAAGCGACTTGGCATGGAAAATGTCGAGATCATGCCCACGGTCGATGTCGAGCCAGAGGACGAAGGTGGGCATCCTGTTGTCTATGCCGATTACATCAAAAAGCCCGGCGCACCGACTGTCTTGATTTATGGGCATTATGATGTTCAGCCTCCCGATCCGGAAGACGAGTGGCAGAGCGGTCCATTCGAGCCGCAAGTGCGTGGCGACCTGTTGTTTGGACGCGGCGCCTCGGATATGAAGGGGCAGGCGCTGGCAGCCTTCCACGCGATCGAAGCTCTGATGAAAACCGGCGAGATGCCTGTCAATTTGAAGTTCCTGCTGGAAGGCGAGGAGGAGATTGGCTCCAAGCACCTGGAGCCTTTCCTCAAAAAATATGCCGAGAAGTTCAAAGCGGATGTGTCGCTCAACCCCGATGCCGGCATGATGGGTATCGACATGCCGACCATCACCTATGGCTTGCGCGGACTTTCTTATTTCGAGCTCAACATCTGGGGTCCCAAAGCTGATCTACATTCGGGTCTGTATGGCGGCGCGGTACACAATCCCGCCCAGGTGCTGGCAGAGCTGGTTGCCAAAATGCACGATGAGAAGGGACGCGTAACTCTGCCTGACTTTTATGATCCTGTTCGCAAGCTCAGCCAGCAGGAGCGCGATGATTTTGCACGCCTGCCCAATGACGATGCGAGTTACGTGAAGGAAACAGGCGTCCCGGCGCTGTGGGGCGAAGAGGGCTATACTGCCGCCGAACGGACCGGGGCACGTCCGACGCTCGAAGTGAACGGATTGCTCTCCGGTTGGACCGGTCCCGGCTCGAAGACGGTCCTGCCCGCCAAAGCCATGGCAAAGATCTCCTGCCGCCTCGTCCCGGACCAGATTCCGGCAGACGTAAAAAAACAAATGGAGCGTTTTGTCGCAGAGCACGCGCCGAAGACAATCAAATGGGAAGTAAAAGATCTGACGAGCAGCCCAACCGCGATCGCAGACTTGAACAATCCCGGCGTGAAAGCCATGCACGATGCCATGGAAGCGGTCTGGGGTATGCGCCCGTATTATCGGCGCGAGGGCGGCTCCATTGGCGCGGTGGCGATGTTACAGCAGATCTGTGGCGTGGAGTCGGTGCTGGTAGGTATGGGATTGCCGAGTGACAACGTCCATTCACCGAATGAACATTTGCATTTACCCACGTGGTACAAGGGCATAGATGCGTTCATTCGTTTCTTTCACAATCTTGGATAGCTTGCAGTTGAAATCAGTGCCCCACATAAGGGACATTTTATAGGATAAATAAATTACTTATGGAAGACAAGCGAAGCACTATAGCCCCGACGTTCTCCGGGGGTCCTGTGGATAAAATTATTACGTACGGTGGACAGGCAGTGATCGAAGGTGTGATGATGCGCGGGCAAAAGGCATTTGCCATTGCGATGCGTGCACCCGATGGAAATATCGTTGTGCACACGGAAGATCTCGCCGCGGTCTACCGTTCGCGGATCACGAAGATGCCGTTCCTGCGCGGCGTCATCCTGCTCTGGGATGCGCTTGGACTAGGTATGCGGGCATTGACCCTTTCTGCCAATACCCAGACTGGGGAGGATGAAAAGCTCGAAGGTCCAGCGTTATATCTAACTCTTGGTGTTTCCCTTGCGATTGGAATTGGATTGTTTTTCCTCCTGCCGGCTGGAGTAGGCGGCCTGGCAGAGAAGTATCTCGGCTGGAATCCCTGGCTGGCGAATCTTCTGGAAGGCGTTATCCGGTTACTCTTGCTGGTCGGCTACATCTGGGCGATCGGCTTTATGCCGGATATCAAACGCATCTTTGGATATCACGGGGCAGAGCACAAAACCATCAACGCCTACGAAGCGGGTGCAGAACTGACCCCCGAGTCGGTGGCGAAGTTTTCCCTGGAGCATCCGCGTTGCGGCACAGCCTTCATCCTGACACTGGTCCTGATCTCGATCCTGGTCTTCACCGCGTTGGGACCGCTATCCATGTTCTGGCGGTTGGCCAGCCGCGTGCTGTTGATCCCGGTGCTGGCAGGCATCTCGGTGGAATACATCCGCTGGACAGCCAATCATTTGGATTCGCCACTCGTGCGCTTCATGATCAAGCCGAACCTGGCCCTGCAGGCCCTGACCACGCGCGAACCCGACCTGTCCATGCTGGAGGTCGCGATCGAATCGTTCAAGACGATGCGCAAAGCGGAGCAGGAACTTGTAGTGTAAGTTGATCTCTCTCCATAGAGAATTAACCGAGCAGATATGTGTCTGCTCGGTTTTGTTTATAATCACGGAGTGAAAATCAGGCCAATTAGAATTACTACAACAGTATGTATTGTTCTTGCTTTAGGCGTTAGCGGCTACCTCTTGTACATACGCGGTAGACCCACTCCAATCCCAACGACGAAAAGACTTTATGAAGGCGTGACCTATCGACGCATCGTTCGAATATTGCCGCGACCGATGATCGCGCACGTCCTGGTAGTTGACACCGGAGCCGAAGGGATCGAATTTCTTGTCACGCCGCCGGATTCCCAAAGTAAAAAGCCATTGAACGCACGCACCACGTCGCAGTTCCTTGAGGAATTCGATTTGCAAATTGCAGTCAACGGGAGTGGCTTCTATCCCTGGTGGTCGCACAGCGCAGAGGACTATTATCCGCACGTTGGTGATCCGGTTGCACCCGTTGGTTTCACTGCTTCGAATGGAGCAGAGTATTGGGTCCGCAAGTATACAGTCGGAACCGAGCCGACGTTTTACATAGGTAACAGTAATGACCTGTCATTCAATCACAGACCACGCAAGATATATAACGCGATCTCGGGCGATCGTATGCTGGTACGTAAGGGGAAAGTTGTGTCAGGTCTGGATGATGCAGATTTAAAACCACGGACGGCCATTGGCATCAATCAAAGTGGACGTTATCTTTATATTGTCGTCGTGGATGGTCGCCAATCCCTTTATAGCGATGGAGCAACATTCGCTGATTTGGCGAAGTTGCTGCTGGATCAAGGAGCATACATGGGAATGAGCCTCGATGGCGGTGGTTCCTCGACGCTGGTGACCGAAGGTGAGGATGGTCAGCCGGAAATTCTGAATTCACCGATCGATAATCGCATTCCTGGCAGAGAACGGCCTGTGGGGAATCATCTGGGAATTTACGCAAAATAATAGTTTATGAATATGTATAAATAAGGGCAGATACCGCCCTTATTTATTATTAATTTCTACGAGGAACATTTCCGTTAGAATTTTCTTCATGAAAAATAGAAAACTGAAGAGAAGTATCATAAGCATATTTGTCCTGTTGAGCCTTTGTATTGGGGGATATCTGCTTTATGACCGCGGTCGACCTGCACCCGTTCCCATGAAGCAAAAACTTTATGAAGGGGTTATTTATCGTCGCGTCGTGCGGGTGTTTCCGCGCCCGATGATTGCCCATATATTGACCATCGATACAAAAGAAAAAGGGATCAGCTTTCTGGTCACACCACCGGATACGGAGGGGGAGAAGCCGCTGAAGGCGCGCACCACATCTCAGTTCCTCGAAGAGTTCGATCTGCAGATCGCGGTCAACGGGGATAAGTTCCTGCCATGGTGGTCACGCGGCCCCGCAGACTATTATCCTCACGTGGGCGATCTGGTTGCCCCGGTGGGGTTCACGGCCTCGAACGGAAAAGTTTATTGGCAAGGCGACCTTGAGGAGGTGGGAGTGGAACCGACGCTTTATATCAATCGCAAAAATGTATTGGGGTTCAACAACCGACCAAACCGGGTCCATAATGCCATCTCCGGGGATCGCATGATCGTGTTAAAGGGCCAGATGGTGCCTGACCTGAACGATAAGGGGATCGAGCCGCGCACAGCTATTGGCATCAACCGCAATGGACGTTTCCTTTACATTGTTGTTGTCGATGGTCGTCAACCCCTTTATAGTGAAGGCGCAACATTCGCCGATCTTGCCGAGTTACTTGTCGAACATGGGGCATATGCAGCAATGAGTCTCGATGGCGGCGGTTCAGCGACGATGGTTATCGAAGGGAAGGACGGTCGGCCCAGGGTTTTGAATTCACCGATCGACAATTACATTCCGGGCAGAGAGCGACCGGTTGGGAATCATCTGGGAATTTATGCAAAGTAAGACGAGATATTATCTCGTCCTACGCAGCTAAAATGCAATCTCGCCGATCTGTTCAAAGTTGACATCGAACAGTTCTTCCGCTTCCATCTCCGCCTCAGCCTGTTCGATGTCCCCGGCGCGGACGCCGCGCTCGCAGTAAGACCTGTATGTGCAGAAAGCGCACTTTTGACGATCCTCCGTCAGCGGGTAGGAAGAGGCGGACGCTACTTCGTCAGAAAGTTTGATGAGCAGGTCCCAGTCCCGCTTGAATTGCGTGGTTGTGTACAGGAAGTGGGCGGGTTCCTCCGGAAAATCGGCAAACCAGTAGATCATTTCGATCTGCTCGGGTTCGAAGGGTTTGCCGCCATTCAAATGTGCGCCCGCTTGGACCAGCAACGCGCGATAGACACGGGTTTGCATGCGCGCTGCAAGCCACTCGTTGCGCGGGCGCTTGCGATAGGTCTTCCAATCGTAGATCGTGGCTTTTCCATCCTGGAGGGCGATCAGGTCGTACTTGGCAAGCAGGCGATATTTGCCAAGCGGGGCCGAAAGTGTTGCCTCAGGGTACAGACCTGACAAGTTCGCATGAAGACCTGTCAGGTCTATTGAGTTTTGGAAATTCTCCCACCAGCGCTGCAAGTTGGGAGTGTTCGCAAACTTGGCGATCTGTTCGGCCGGAATGCCGATCAGATGCTGCTGCAAAAGCCGGTGGAAATATTCACCTTCCTGCTGGTGTTTTTCGTTCTCCAACGCGGGTTCCGTTTCAACAGCAGGGTAAGACAAACGATCCAGATAGCGCAGTTTGAAGCGCTGGGCACAGTCCAGGTAATCCTGAAGGGAGGATTGCGAGAGGGTCGTCAGCTGGAAGGGTTGTGTGTTCATTCTATGGCTGAATTATAGCATTGTGTAAAAGAGCCACCGTTGAAATGAGTTCGGTTATACTTCGGGAAGTTAACTTCTTTGAGGAGATGGAGATATGGATTTCTCTTGGATTGCCCAACCCGAAACCTGGATCGCGTTTATCACGCTTGTGGCGCTCGAGCTTGTGCTGGGTGTGGATAATGTAATTTTCATTTCGATATTAGCCAGCAAACTGCCGCAACACCAGCAGCAGCGGGCGCGCACCACAGGCATTGCTGCGGCTGTGGTCACCCGCATTATGCTCCTATCGTTGATTTATGTGATGGCTGAACTGACAGCACCAATCTTTTCCATATTCGGAATTGGAATTTCGGGCCGCGACCTGGTGTTGCTCGCTGGCGGACTCTTCCTGCTTTGGAAAAGCGTGCACGAGATCCATCAAAAGCTGGAGGGCGAGGAAGGCCACGCCTCTGCAAAGGTGGCGGCAGCTTTTTGGAGCGTGATCGTTCAGATCATGCTGCTGGATATCGTCTTTTCGCTCGATTCGGTGATCACGGCCGTTGGCATGGTGGATCATATCGAGATCATGATCGCGGCAGTCGTCATTGCCGCTGTCGTGATGGTATTTACGTCCGGGCCCCTTGGGAGTTTCGTGGAACGTCATCCTACCATCAAGATGCTGGCGCTGAGTTTCCTCTTGTTGATCGGTTTTACGCTGGTCGCCGGAGCTTTCCATGTAGAGATTCCAAAAGGATACATCTACTTCGCAATGGGCTTCTCCGTTCTGGTGGAAATGCTCAACCTGCGCGTGCGTAAAACTGCGCCGGTCAGTTTGCGTGAACCCTATGTACAGGCCGTAGCTGGCGGAATGGCATCGGACGTTGCAAGTGTGCCGATGGAAACTGCTAAAAACAAGAAAAAGAAAACAGGCAAGAAAAAGAAATAGCGCAAAATGGAATGAGGTGGACCTTGAAAGTCCACCTCATTTTGTTTACTTCTTCCCATTCTTTTCCTTTGCCGCTTTAATAAACCCGCTGAACAACGGATGCGGCTTCATCGGCCGCGACAAAAATTCGGGATGGAACTGGCTGCCAACCATAAATGGGTGGTCTCTTACTTCTGCAATTTCCACCAGTTTGCCATCGGGCGACATGCCGGAGAAATCCATGCCCGCCTTCTCGAATTCCTGTTTGTAGGCATTATTGAATTCGAAGCGGTGGCGGTGACGTTCGTCCACCTGCTCCGCCCCGTATGACTGAGCAGCTTTCGATTCTTTTTGAAGTTTGCACGGGTACAGCCCGAGGCGCATGGTCCCGCCCATGTCGGTGATCGAGCGCTGGTCGAGCATCAGGTCGATAATTGGGTATTCCGTGCCGCGGTCGAACTCTGACGAATTCGCGTCTTCGTGATTAAGCACGCCGCGCGCAAAGTCGATGCACATGACCTGCATCCCCAGACACAGACCCAGGTAGGGTACTTTCCGCTCGCGGGCATAGCGGGCTGCCATGATCTTGCCTTCGATGCCACGTGAGCCAAACCCGCCCGGGACGAGGATGCCGTCCGAATTTTGAACGATATCCCAGCCTTTGTCTTTCTCGAGGTCGGCAGAATGGACCCAGCCGATCTCTACTTCCACATCGTTGGCGAGCGCAGCGTGCTTGAGCGCCTCGCGCACTGACATGTAGGCATCCTGCAATTCGACGTATTTTCCGACCAGCGCGATCTTCACGGTAGGCTTCGGTTTTCGTACCTGATCCACAAGTTTTTCCCAGGGCTTCATATCGGGTTTGCTCGTGGCTTTCATATTCAGCTTATTCACCAGGTAATCGCCCACGCCAGCCCGTTCGAGCAGCAGGGGCACTTCGTAAAGCACATCGCTGGTGACCATCGGAACGACAGCCTCTTTTTCCACATCACAGAACAACGCGATCTTGTCGCAGAGTTCCTTATCGATCGGGTAATCGGAGCGGGCGATGATCATGTTAGGCGAGATACCGATCGAGCGCAGCGCCGCGACGGAGTGCTGTGTCGGCTTGGTCTTGATCTCTCCGGTCGCGCCGATGTAGGGTAGCCAGGTCACGTGGATGAAGAACACGTTCTCGCGGCCAACTTCATTGCGGAGCTGTCGCAGCGCTTCGAGGAACGGCTGTGACTCGATATCGCCAACTGTGCCGCCGATCTCGACGATGACCACGTCCGCGCCCGTCTCTTTGGCGATCCCCGCCACCCGGCGTTTGATCTCGTTGGTGATGTGCGGGATCACCTGGATCGTCCCGCCGAGAAAGTCGCCGCGGCGTTCCTTGCTGATGACCTCCGCGTAGACCTGACCGCTCGTAAAGTTGCTGGAGTGGGTCAGACGGATGTCCACGAAGCGTTCGTAGTGACCGAGATCGAGATCCGTTTCTGCGCCGTCGTCGAGCACGTAGACTTCTCCGTGCTGGTAGGGACTCATCGTGCCGGGGTCTACATTGATGTACGGGTCCAGCTTCTGCACAGTCACTTTGAAGCCACGCTCCTTCAGGATGAGCCCCGTTGCCGCGGCGGTCACACCCTTGCCAACGGATGAAACAACACCGCCTGTGTAAAATAAGTACTTTGTTGTCATTGGTTACCTTTCTAATCTAATAGCATACCCCTCTCCTGGGTGGAGAGGGGAAGGGGTGGAGTGGAGTAATTTAGATTGGGGCGTACACAAAAGAGATGGGGAGGGCGATGAAGCCCTCCCCATCGGGGATTGCGTTTGTTGTGAAGGGTCGATAGTTCTTTGTTTTCATCCGACCAGTTTGACGAGATCCTCGGCTGCACGCCGCATCTCCAGAAAGATCATACCCAACTTTGCCTCGTGGCGTGCCATCGCCGTGAGGACAGCCTCCTCCCCAATGGAGGTCAGCACAATCGAACCTTTATCGCCTTTGATGTAGACCTGCTCCAGTCCGGCCCGTCCTAACTCGTTTGAGATACGTTCGCCGAGGCTCAGCATTGCCGCCGACATAGCCGAAACACGGTCTTCTTCCACACCCTGCTGCAGGGCAGAGGCCATGATCAAACCGTCCACGGAAACAACGGCTGAGGCTTCGATATCGGGTGCGGCAGCCTGCATGTTTCGCAGGCGGTCCACCATCAGGTCGGCACGGCTTCTTGTCATAAAGGTTCTCCTGAGTAATGTCTGCCAAAGTTTACCATACTTCAGTATACACCTTGCATTTCAATTCGCTAACACATAATTTGACTGCCCTCATGCTTCATGTTAAACTTACTTGTTCGACTGACAATGGTCCTGCGGATGAAACTTCGCGTTTTATTGCCCCTTTTTTTGTTGATGATCGCCGCTCAGACTGCTCCACCGGTCGCGATCACCTCCCCGGCGGCGGATGAGGTTTTGCGCGGACAGGTTACGATCACCGGCACCCTGGACGTTCCCAGCTTTGTCTCGGCTCAATTGGAATTTGCGTACGCATCCAACCCGACTGGCACCTGGTTCACCATCCAGGCGCTTTCCCAGCCTGTGATCGATTCCACGCTTGCTGTCTGGGACACGACTGTCGTCACGGATGGTGACTATGTTCTGCGCCTGCGGGTGAGCTTCGAGGATGGTACGTTTCAGGAAGCGACGGTTCCGGTCAGGGTTGGGAATGACGCCGTACCAACTCCGACCCCTGCACCGACCGTAACAGCTGAGAGCGTGAGCGTGCTGGTCCCGACGCCGTTCCTGCTGGCAGCTTCACCCACGCCCACTGATGTGCCGCGTCCCACCCCGACCGCGCTCCCGGCGAATCCCGCCTCCCTCGAGCAGGACGAGATCTACGCCAGCCTGAAGCGCGGCGCGCTTGTCATCTTAGGTCTGTTTGTTCTTGCCGGACTCGTCATCCGCATCCGCCGCTTCTAAACCTGACATCTGGAACCTGACACTTGGACGCCGCCCAAAGGAGCGGCAGTGACCCATGACCCCTGACACCTTTCTGCTCATCGGCCTCGGCAATCCCGGGCGTGAATACAGAGACAGCCGTCATAACTTTGGCTTTATGCTGATCGACCGCTTGATTGTGCGTCTCAACGCGCGCGGGATGAAGGTGCAGTCGAAGGCCATTGTCACCAGCGCGATCTATGAAGAGCGTAAGCTCATCCTTGCCAAGCCGCAGACGTATATGAACCTGTCGGGTCAGTCAGCACAGGGACTGCTGCACTTCTATAAGCTGCCCATCGAAAACATGCTCGTCGCGCATGACGATCTCGATCTTCCGTTTGGTACGATCCGTATTCGCCCCGGCGGCGGCCCCGGCGGACAGCGCGGCATGGCTTCGACCATCGAGCAACTCGGTACCAAGGATTTCCCGCGCCTGAGATTGGGTATTGGGCGCCCGCCCGGCAGGATGGATCCCTCTGACTACGTGTTGCAAAACTTCTCGCGTGACGAGGTGAAGCTTCTTTCCGAGATCATCGATCGCGCCGCGGACGCCGCGCTGATGTTCGTGATGGATGGCTTGAATAAAGCGATGAATAAATATAACGGTTCAATTGAATCGGCGTAGGGGCGGCGTCTTGCCGCCCAGGGCGAGACGCTTCGCAGCCTCGCCCCTACGGGACCTATGGAAATCGTACTCAATAAAATTCGCGAACTCTCAGAATATCAGCAACTGCTGAAACAGCTCCAGCCGGATGGCAGGCAACTCCCGGGTCTGGCATTACCGCGCGCCGCGCGTTTGCCTGTCCTGGCTGCGCTTCACCAGGATGTGGATCGCCCGATCCTGCTGATCACCGACCGCGCCGACCATGCGTTGGCCTTGTTCGATGAACTGGGGTTCTGGGTCCAGTCGCCGCGCTATCATTTTGCGGAACCAAATCCGTTGTTCTACGAACAGGCTGCCTGGGGCGTGACCACACGCCGCGAACGTCTGCAGACTCTGACGGCGCTGTCTTCTTATCATTTGCCGTTCGTGCAAAAGCCGGAGATCCCGCCGGTCTTTGTCGCCTCGGCGCGCTCGCTGATGACACGCACGATGCCACGCCGTGACTTTCTCAAGGTTTGCAAAAAGTTGACGGCCGGGGGATCCATGCAGCCTGATGCCCTGTTGCGCTCCTGGGCCGAGATCGGTTATCAACGCGTCAACACCGTGCTCGAACCGGGCCAGTTCTCCCGGCGCGGCGGCATCCTGGACGTCTGGGCGCCGGCCGAAAAGCTGCCTGTCCGCCTGGACTTCTTTGGGGATGAGATCGAGACCATTCGCAGGTTCGACCCCGCGACCCAACGCACTGTGGAAAAGCTCGAGTCGATTTTGATCACGCCCGCGCGTGAATTCATTACTCCGGGCGATCAGGACGGTGAATTATCCGAATTCCACATCCCGCTTTTGCATCAGCAATCGGCAAGCCTCCTCGATTATCTTCCTCAAAAAGCACTGGTGCTGGTCGATGATCTGTCCGTTGTAGAAAGCATGGTCGCAGAGATCGAAGAACAGGCAGTCAAGCTTAGGCAGGACAGCATCACGGAAGGAACCCTGGATGCAAACTTTCCGTTGCCGTATGTTACCTGGCCGGAACTGCTGGACACTTTGCACGATCGGTCATTCGTGGAATTGGGTCATTCGACAAGCGTCGAGGCGGAAGAGGCAGGAGATTCTCTCTCGGCATGTTTCAGTCATGATGAACGCTTCGGCGGGAGACTAAAGCCATTCGTCGAGTACT
>DASTJG010000068.1:0-5877 GCA_035716785.1 Anaerolineales bacterium | reverse complement strand
CATGCTCGCTGTATGCTTCGAAACCGATGTAGGTGGGGGTTTCTGTCATAATGATCCTCGGAGTCGAAAGTCTCCAGACTTTCGAATGCAAAGTGAAGCCGAACGTCTGGAGACGTTTACTCCTTGACTGCCAGCAGATCGATGATATGCATGGCGCGGATCGTGGACCCCGCCTTGTACAATCCGCCCGCGACATTCATCAAACATCCCGGCTCACACATCACGACCGTATCGGCGCCGCTGGCGATAATGTTCCGAACTTTATTTTCCATCATCGAGCGGCTGACCTCCGGGTAGGTCACCGTGAACGCGCCGCCGAAGCCGCAGCAGGTCTCCTCTTCGTTGAGCGAAACGAACTCCAATCCTTTTACGGCATTGAGCAGGGATTTCGCTTCGGTCTTCAATCCCATCTCGCGCAACGAGTGGCAACTTGCATGGTAGGTCACTTTGTGTGGATACACCGCGCCGAGGTCCGTGACCTTGAGCACGTTAACCAGATATTCGGTGAATTCAAATGTGCGGGAGGCGATCTCAACCGCCAGCTTATGTTCAGCAGTACCCTCTTTGAACAAGGAAGGGTAATGATGCTTGACCATGCCCACGCACGAGCCGGAGGGACCGATGATCGGCGCGTCACTTTTCGAGAACGCGTGCATAAAATTCAAGGCAACAGAGCGGGTCTTCTCCTCGAACCCGTTGTTGTAGAGCGGCTGCCCGCAACACGTTTGTTCGGGAGGAAAGGTTAACTCGACGCCGAGGCGCTCCAGCAAATGGACCATGTTCTGCAGCGTCCGCGTATAGAACTGATCGCCGAGACAGGTGATGAATAGTTGAGCTTTTATGGTCACGGTTCAGCCTCCAGAAAAGTACTTTGGGATGTTGAATAAGAAACCTTTCGCAGGGTCAGGGAGAATTCCGCCCATCAGCCAGACGTAAAAAAAGCAGCCGTAAAAAACAGCCATCAGGATCAACGCGAGCCGTCGCCAGAGCGGAGGGCGCAATTCGACGGGCAGCAATGTCGTATTAATATGCAAAATCTGAAGAGCGCTGACAACGAAGACCAGCCCCGCCATGTTGGCGCCCAACTGCAATAAAACAATCGGCTGGGTCAAACGCAATGCCAGCACTCCCCAAACGACGATGACAGCCAGAATGGTGTAGTACACGTAGCGAACATCCCCGCTGGTCATTTTGTGCAGGCGTTTGCTGCCAGTCCACAAAATATCGGTGATCGAGCGGACCATGCCTTCGACGATGTCGAGCTGCGTCTTGAACAGGACCCAGGCCCCGATCAACGCGACCAGATAAGCGAAAACGGCGATCCCGCGCGTCGACATGGCATTTGCCAGTTCCGCGGCAATCGCCACACTGCGGATATCCCTGCCCGGCTCGATGAACGAGGTGTATAGAATGGCCGGCAATGCCATCCCCAGGATGGAACCCACACAGAAGATCAGCCACTGGTCCATCTGTGCGACCCGCCACCATTGTTTCCAGACAGTCAGTGATTTGGGTGTCACGTCGAAGCGAATGCCGATGTGAGCAAGGCTGACTTTACGCGCCCCAATGACTGCCGGGATGAAGCCCACCTGCCCGGCCATGCCCAGTCCCTTATCGCGCGCCCAACTGGATACCATCAGGTTGACCACTCCCCCCGCTCCTGAGTACGCCGCAAAGGCACTGAGTAAAAACCAATCCGCGCCCTGCGGGATAAAGATGAATCTTTCAGCGCGTGTGGAGAACCCTGCAAAGCCCGCCAGCGCCTCCCCCCATTTTTCAGGAGAGGTAAATGCGAGGCACAGCAAAGCCAGTCCGCTCAGGATAAAAAAAACCAGGATCCAGTTGAGGATTTCGAGTGTGCGCTCGATGCGCCTGCCAAACAACAGGATCAGGATACAAACCAGGAATGTGCCCACCCCGATCCAATACACGAGGGATGAGTCCGCGTGCCCGGACAGGCGTCCCACAAAAAGATAAAAGATGGCCCCGGCTGACGATCCTGCCCAACCCGGCCAGCCGACCTGAAAGAAGAAAAAGAACGCATACAGCCATGCCCAAAACGTCGAGCCGGGTTTGAGGCGCATGAATCCCGTCAGGCCAGGCTCGCCCGTATACATGGTGTAGCGAAGCAGTTCAGTGTTGAATACAGTCTGGAGAAAAATAGCAACCGTGGTCACCCACAATAAGGAAAGACCATACCGGACAAACGTTGCGGGACCGAGCAACCATTCCCCGCTGCCGATCGTCGCCCCCAGGATGATCGCTCCCGGCCCCAGAATGCCCAGGAAGCCCAATCCTCTGGCAACCGGTAACGGCGGTAGTTCACCCACCTGCCAGGGTTTCAGACCGCCCCGGGCTTCTTTCTGATCGGATGGAGGAGTGGTCGTTTCAGTCATGGGTTTGCTGGTTCAAAATGTTACTGTAAAGCCGGATGAAATACCATTCCTCGGGGAGGAATGTGCGCGTGATTTCAGAGTGATTTCAAAGATCGGAGGAACTAGTTCCAAGTCCTAATCCTTTGGGCGTCGTTCCGGCGGCGCCAGACGAGCCGCCTCGCGGCGACTGGCGACGTGCAGCTTTTGCAGAACGGAGCGCACATGCGACTTCACCGTGTAAAGACTGACCGTCAATTGTTGCGCGATCTCCCGGTCGCTCAAACCGCGCGCCAGGAGCGATAACACCTCGCGCTCACGAGGCGTTAATTGGGCAATACTTGCATCGTCCTCGGTGGCGGCAGCAGGAAGGATGGCTGTCAGGCGGCGAAATTCGTCCATCATGCGCAGAGCCAGTGCCGGCGTAATAGCGGCTTCCCCCTGATAGGCTGCATGAAGCATATCCACCAGTTCGCGGGCGCGGATCGTCTTCAGCAGATAGCCCTGGGCACCATAGCGAATTGCATCGAACAGACTGCCATCCTCGTCATTTACAGTGAGCATGATGATCTTCACCTCGGGTTGTTCCTGCTTGATCATTCGGGTAGCTTCGATCCCATCCGTCCCTGGCATGGTGATATCCATCAAAACAACGTCCGGGTGCAGGTTACGCGCCAGGACAACTGCCTCCAGTCCGTCGCTGGCTTCACCGATCACCTCCATATCCGGCTGAGCGTTCAACACGACAGAAATCCCTTCCCGAAACAGGGCATGGTCGTCTGCGAGCAGGATGCGGATTTTGTTCATGAGGGAGAGTCCTCCTGTTCCATTTCCAACGGCCAGATGACTTTAATGTCGGTGCCCTGACCAGGTGTGGAGTGTAGCGAAAAGTGTCCTCCGAGTCGGGTTGCGCGTGCACGCATGATACTCAGTCCGAAGTGCTCTCCGCCCTCGGGAGGCACCCATTCAGGAGAAAACCCGTCGCCGTCATCGACGACGCGCAATTCGCCCTGCTGTCCCCCAAAGGTGCAGGTGATGGCAACCTTCCGGGCATGCCCGTGCTGGGTGGCGTTGATCAGAGCCTCCTGAGCGATCCGCACCAGGTGAGCGACATGGTCCGCTTTCAGGCGGCGTAACGGCTGTTCCATGTCGAGGGAAACATCCACCGGCGTTTTTTGGCGGAATTCGACCAGCATTTTTTGCAGGGCGTCGCGAAGATTCAGAGGCGGAGGCGTCTTGCGCAGGTCAGCGATAAAACGGCGGATGTCGCTTGAGATCTGTTCCAGCACCTGCCGCTGATGAGCCAGTTTTTGTGCCATCTCCGGCCATTCCCTGGAGATGGACAAGGTTTCAAGTTGGTCGGCCTGCAGATATAAGTAACCCAATGTTTGCAGCAAACCATCATGTAGTTCGGCGCTGATCCAATCGCGCTCCTGCAGTGCAGCCACATGTTCGGTCTGCTGACGGATTTCCTGGATCAGGCGCGCGTTCTCGATGCCAATGCCGATCTGCTGTCCAATGGAGGTCAACAGGGTGAGTTCCTCCGGGCTAAAGGAACGCTGCTGGCGGGTCATCACATCGAGCACGCTCAGGACGCGGTCATGTACTTTGATGGGAACAGCCACCAGGCTGCGTAATTTCTCGTCAATGGCGATCATTCGGACACGCAGAGATGACTGGTCGATATCTTCGACCACGATCGTTTCACCCGACTCCACAGCCTGCCCGCTAATTCCTTCCCCAGCCTGGATCACACGCAGCTGCTCCATCATTTGTTCCGACATTCCCCGGCTGACCGATAGGGATAAATTCCCGCTGGTCTCATCCACCAGCCAGATCCCGCCGATCTCGACCCCGACAACCTGCAGGGCTTGTTCCAGTGCCGTGTGCAGGATCTGTTCGAGTCCCATGGAGTGGCTCGCAGCCGTGATGACCCGTGAGAGCGCGATCAATTGTTCCGTTCGTTGTGCGACGCGCGTTTCGAGATCCTTTGCCCAGCCCGCCAGCTTTTCGCGCGAATCGCGCAACTCCACGCGCATGGATTCGAGGCTTTCCACGACCTCGACAAATTCCTGCCCCTCGCTGGGTTGGATCGGAGTATCCAGATCGCCCATGCTGATGCGGGAGGTGATGTCGATCAATTCCTCCATCGGCCGGGCGATCCATTCCTCCGTGAACCACAAACCCACCAGTAGAAAACAGGTAATGCTAATGAACAACGCCGCATACAATCCCCGCGCCATTCCTAAATTCTCCGAACGACGTAACTGGACGAAATCCAGCGCCTGTCCAAGCGATGGCTCCATATCACCAGATGTTTGCAATGCAGACTGGGCGTCTCGGAGGAAGCGAATAAGGGTTTCGTCTCCCTCTGTTGGAATTTCAAACGGGGTACCATCCCTCCGCGTCAGTTCGCCCCCATTCAGAAGGAGCTGAAGTGTCCGTTCGATTTCCAGGCGCTCCTGAGGGGTATCATCTGCAGCGATGACCTGCAGCTGGAGATTGGAGAGCAGCGCGGCCCTTTCTGTATCCTGGTTAACCAGGGAATTTACCCAAACTGTAATCCCCACAGTACTCAGGATAAGGATGGATATTCCCAGAAAGAAAATTAAGCCTGTGCGCGTGCGAATAGCGCTGGGAGGCAGAATTTTCCACGCCCAGGAATTGATACTTTTGGGCTTCGCCGTCTGGATACTCATAAAAGCCTGTAAAGGTTTGCAGGTGTGATTCTATCATCGATAAGAATTCGCTTGCCCAGCGGAAGCCTTCTCCACCAGATACACGATCCCTACATAATCCTTCCCTGTCGCTTCGGACATGCCCATTTCGCAGGTAATGTTGGAGGAGTAGTAGCCATCATAGCCGCGCGCGTTGACTTCGGCGGTCTCTTTTTCTGTGGCAGATGCGGTCAATTCGGGATAGAGTAGGCCGCGGTCACCGGCGAAGGCGCAACAACCGAGGTTGAGTGGAACCGTCGCGGATCTGGCGCATTGCCTGGCGATGGCAATCAGCTTGGTGTCAAGCCCAAGTTTGCGGGCGGAGCAATTCGGATGAAGGACGATCTCCTCATCCACAGGATGGATCTCGAGCCTGGAAAGAACGTGGTCGTGCAGGAATTCGATTCCATCCAGGATGGTCAGCTGTTTCCAGAGTTCCTTGTCTTCTTCGCTGAGGGCATCGCTACACATTCGCAGGGTGTAAGTGCAGGAGGTCGTGTCGATCACAATGGGATATTTTCCCTGCTCAGACCAATCCCAGAATTTGCGGAGGGTGCGGTGGAGCGTCGCTTTGTAGGCGGCGGTGTAACCCTTGGAGCTAAAGGGCATGCCACAACAGTGACCTTCAACCTCCGGAGGAATTCGAAGAGAGATGCCCGCGCGCCGAGCAATGGTGACGAACGCTTCGCTAAGTGCCAGGCTGGATGAACCTGGTACCCCCAACTGGCGTTAGATGCAGGATGGGAAGTAAATGAATTTTTAGTCCGACGACTCCTGTCGTTGGTTTT